>CBFDEA010000495.1:0-2082 GCA_965603695.1 uncultured Rhodospirillaceae bacterium
GGCCCGCATATCGACGAGAAACTTGACCCCTTCGGGCAAGGCGTTGAACTGGGTTAACAGTTTCAGCCGGGGCGGCTCCAGAACCCTGCGCAACTGCGCTTCTGCATGATAGCGCGCCGCCTGATCCGCCGCCTTTTGCAGGTTCAGGGCGGCGCCATCGACGGCGTCGTGATCGACATCGAAGTTTTCTGCCAAAACCGTGAGAAAGCGGGCCTTTCCGGTTTCATTGAGGGCCAGATAGGCGCGTCCCAGCGCCGCCGCACGGGCCCGCGCCGATACCTCGCCACCACGAGTCTCAAGACAGGCACGCATTTGCTCGAGCAGACGGGCGGCGTCCCGCTGCGGCAGATTCGGTTCCATACTGGCTGCGGATTCGTTATATGCGGAACCGGCAATGCCCTGCCACGCATGCCGCAGGTTCTTCAGCGTGCGATCGAGAAATCCGGTTTTACCGTGTTCATTCATGCTTGATTGTCTCTCGATTGTTGAAGGGTGCGCAAGACCCCCGATAAGGATTCGGCCAGGTCTTCGGCGATCAGCCCCGGACCGAAGGATGCGGCGGCCCGGCCATGCAACCAGCAGGCGGCCTGGGCGGCCTCGAAAACATCCATTCCCTGGGCCAGCAAGCCCGTGGCAAAACCGGCCAGAACATCCCCCGCCCCCGCCGTCGCCAAATTTGCCGACGCCCCCTCGTTGATCACGGCACGGCCATCCGGGGCGGCGATAACCGTATCGGTCCCCTTCAACAGAACGCTGGCACCGCTCCGCGAAGAAGCTTCACGTGTTCGTTTAAGTTTATCGCCTTCACAATTGAAAATACGGCTAAATTCACCTTCATGTGGCGTCATCAAAACACGGCCGGCGGTGCGCGTCGCGGCCAACAAAGTTTGCGGGTCGTCGGCGAAGACGCTTAAAGCATCGGCGTCGAGGACCGTCGGTTTTCCAGACGCAAGGGCCACAAGGACCAAGTCGCGAGTTCTCGTCGCCAGCCCACATCCGGGACCGACCAGGACCGCGTTTTTACGTTCGTCCGATAGCAACGCGGCGAATGCCAGGACATCGTCGACCTTGCTGACGATGTTGCCGGGGTCACCTGCGGCGTAAGCATCGAAGGCCTGGGCCGGGGCGGCGATGGTCGCCAGTCCGGCCCCGATACGGCGCGCCGCCGTAGCCGCCAGCCTTGCCGCGCCGGTCATCTCAGGCCCGCCGACGATCAAGGCATGGCCGCGATTGAATTTATTGCCCGCCGACGACGGCCACGGGTAGCGCGCCAGCCAAAGGTCCGGGCCGTTGGCGAAGGTGTCGGGCTTGATTTGCTCAAGGACATTTTCGGCAATGCCGATATCGACGACCACCACGTCGCCCATCAGATCGCGACCGGGCAGCAACAGATGCCCCGGTTTGCGCCGGAAGAAGGTGACTGTGAGCTGACACTTGGGTGCCGCACCGAGGATTTCGCCACTGTCGCCATCGACACCGCTGGGCACATCGACGGCGACACACTCCAGGCCGCGCGCGTTGATCGCCGCGACGACCGCCAGTGCCTGGCCTTCCAGGGGCCGCGACAAACCGGCGCCGAAAAGCGCATCGACGACCAGATCGCCATCATTGAGCACTGCCGGATCAACCTGGCCGTCCGCCAAAGAAGCCGTCCGCACCGGCCAGCCAGCCGCCGCCAGCAAGCGGGCGACGACGAGACCGTCTCCGCCGTTGTTTCCCGGTCCGCACAGGACGATGGTCGGGCGTGGCGGCCAGCGCCGGGTCATGGCGGCGGTAACGCCCTGCCCTGCGGCCTCCATCAGCTCAGAGGCGGGAGTCCCCGTGGCAATGGCGGCGTTGTCGGCCATGGTCATCTGCGAAACGCTGAGCAAGACATTCTTCATCATCGAACAACCATACAAGTTTCAATCATCCTTCACATGATTTAGCTTATGATTCATCGAATTAAATCCCAAGGAAATGAGAAGCATGACGACGCTGATTCTCGGTGCCGGAGTCATCGGCGTTACCACCGCATACTATCTGGCCCGGGCCGGTCATAAGGTCGTCGTCCTTGAACGCCAACCGGGAGCGGCGCTGGAG
>CBFDEA010000496.1:0-2081 GCA_965603695.1 uncultured Rhodospirillaceae bacterium
TGCAAAGCGCTGGCATCGGCCCCGATAGGGTCGATGTGTTGAGCGTACCGGGAGCTTATGAAATTCCGCTATTGGCCAAGAAACTGGCGCAAACCGGGCGATACGACGGCATCGTCTGCGCCGCTTTGGTGGTCGATGGCGGCATCTATCGTCACGATTTCGTCGCCGAGGCGGTGGTCTCGGGGATGATGCGGGTGCAACTGGACAGCGATATCCCGGTTTTCTCGGTGGTCCTGAGCCCGCACAATTTTCAGGAAACGGAAGTGTTGATTGATTTTTTCCGCGAACACTTTGTTCTTAAAGGTGCGGAAGCGGCGCGCGCCTATTTGAGCACGCGGGAAAATTTAGCCACTGTCGCGGCTTAAGCCTTAAGCGGCGACCGGAATGCAGCGGGCCGACATGTGGGCGCCGGTTGTCACTGTCAGGCTGTCGTAGCGCAGTTCGCCTTCGACATGGGCCGTCGCCAGCAGTTCAATGCGGTGGGCACTGATCGAGCCGTTAACGGTGCCGCTGATGACGACGCTGTCGGCGCCAACGCTGCCGTGGATGGAACCACTTTCCAGTACCGTAATGTTGCGCCCGGCGATGTCGCCATCGACGGCACCGGCTATTTCCATATCACGAAGGGCGGCGGCGTCGGTTGTCGCGGCTGCGGACAATCCGGAGGGAAAACTCGGGATTTCGTTTTTAAATGCGGCTGTCGCCATCACTCATTTCCTTGTTTCAATAGAAAGTTTGCGAATCGCAACCACCAGACTAGGAATCCAAGGTAAAGACTTCGTAAACATGGATTCGGGTTGTTATGTCAGGCACTTCGGCAATATTGAAGAATTCTTTATTAGGTTCTTGTAATTTAATGATAGCCCGCAGGCCCCGAGATTTGTTACAAACGCCACATTCCATGTTGCCGATAGGGTCATTTTGTTACTGAAATAGGAAATTCTATTATGTCGAAGCTGGTATCGCCGCATGGCGGCGGAGAACTCAAATCACTGCTGATCCCGGAAGTCGAACGCGCCGCCGAACTGGCCCGCGCCCGTGGCCTGAAACAGGTTCCGATGACGTCGAAGGAAACCTCCGACGTGCTGATGTTCGCCATGGCCGCCTACACGCCGCTCGACGGCTTTATGAATGAAGCCGACTGGAAAGGCGTCTGCGGCAGTATGAAAATGGCCGACGGCCTGTTCTGGCCGATCCCGATCACGCTTTCGGCTTCTCGGGGCTTGGCCGACAGCATTGGAGAGGGCGAGGAAGTCGCCCTGGTCGACGGTGAAAGCGGCGACATCATGGCGATCATGCAGGTCTCCGAAAAATACGCCATCGATAAAGAGTTCGAGTGCCAGCACGTTTACACCACCACCGATACGTCCCACCCGGGCGTCGCCAAGGTGATGGAACAGGAAGCCGTCAATCTGGCCGGCTCGGTGCGGGTCATCAACGAAGGTGAATACAAGGAAAAATACAGCGACCTTTATTTCAGTTGCGCCGAATCCCGCGCCTTGTTTGCGAAGAAGGGCTGGTCGCAGGTCGCCGCTTTTCAGACTCGCAACCCCATGCACCGCAGCCACGAGCACCTGGCCAAGATCGCCGTCGAGGTCACCGACGGCGTCTTCATCCATCAGGTCCTGGGAAAACTCAAGGCCGGTGACATTCCTGCCGAAACCCGGACCAAGGCGATTCAGGCGATGATCGACAATTACTTCGTCGAAGGCACCGTCGTCCAGGGCGGTTACCCCATCGAAATGCGTTATGCCGGTCCCAGGGAAGCCCTGATCCACGCCCTGATCCGTCAGAACTTCGGCTGTTCGCACCTGATTGTCGGGCGCGATCATGCCGGTGTCGGCGATTACTACGGTCCTTTCGACGCCCACCATATTTTCGACTCACTATGGGATGGGGCGCTGGAAACCTTGCCGCTGAAGATCGACATCACCTTCTATTGCAATAAGTGCTATGGCATGGCGACGGCCAAGACCTGTCCCCATGACGAGGAACACCGGATCAATATTTCGGGCACGAAACAGCGCGAAATGCTGACCGCCGGGGCCGAAATCCCGCCGGAATTCAGCCGTCCCGAAGTG
>CBFDEA010000497.1:0-2069 GCA_965603695.1 uncultured Rhodospirillaceae bacterium
CGCACCGCAGCGCAAAACCAGCGCCTCGAAGATCTATGCTGGGAACTGCTCGTTGAGGCCTCCAGATGGGAAAACGATGGTTGTGACGACGGCACCGCACTGATTGCCATTATTGAAAATATTAGCACCGATGTAGCTCCGTTCTCGCCAGGCGCAAGCAGCGCCATTAACGAATTTCTTGGACTGTTCGCTCAAGCGTCGGTGAGTGCGCAAGAGGTCGCGGCAATGAACACGTTCTCGCATTTGTTCGGACGCGAAAATTTGTACCTGTCGCTCAGCCGGGATGAACCGAAATGATCTCCGCCCCTTCCCCAGCGCGCCGGGCCCTGGTGGTCGGCGCCGACGGTCTGATCGGCAGAGCGTTGGCTGAGCACCTGCGCGCCCATGCCATTGACGTGACCGAGACGACAAGGCGAATCGACACCATAGGCCCCCAGCGTGAGGTCCTTGATCTGGGCCAATCGATTTCGCATTGGCAGCCGCCGCAAGCGCTCGAAACTGCCTACATCTGTGCCGCTGCGACACAAATCAAGTACTGTGAAGACAATGTTGAAGAAACCATAAAAATTAATGTTTCCAACATGTTAGAGCTTGTCGAAAAGCTCATCGCCAAGAATATTTTCACCCTGTGCCTGTCGACAAGCAGGATCTGCCCGACCCCGGGCCGCCCCCTGCCGCCGGATCAATACACCCAGCAAAAAATTGCCGCCGAGCGCGCCTTGCTGGCCTTGGGGGACAGGGTCGCCATCGTCAGGTTGACCAAGGTATTTGCCGCCGATACGCCAATGGTCAAACAGTGGCAGGACAGCCTTGAGAAGGGTCAGGTCATCCACCCCTTCTCGGACATGACCATCGCGCCGCTGTCGGCGGAATTTGTCGCCCGGGCCATGCACCGCATAGGCGACTTGAAGATGTCCGGAGTGACTAATCTTTCGGCATCAAAAGCCATCAGTTACGCCGATATGACACGCCACATGGGGCGAAAAATTGGTGCCAATGAAGGCCTTGTTCAGCCGACGACCTGCGCCACCGCCGGCCTTTCGCCTGAGGTTACCGGAGCGACATCAATTCTTGAGACGAGCAGGATGGAAAGTGAACTGGGGCTTCTGGCACCCGATCCCTTCGATGAGATCGATAAAACTTTTAACTTTCAACGACGGCAAGAATCATGACGGCGCCCGGCCCAACTTGTCAGGTCTGCGCTGAACCTGCGCTACAGGAGATTGTCACCTTTAAAGAAATCAACCGCGTCACCTCGGACTGCAAGCCATGGCCGGTTGGTGGCCAGCTTTTCATGTGCACGGCATGCGCCATGGTGCAAAAACAGGCGACCCCTGCGTGGCGCGAAGAGACCGCGCGTATCTATGATGACTACGCCCTATACCCGCAAGGCAAAGGGGCCGAACAATCGGTTTTTGACACCATGGGACAGGCCACGGCCAGTCGCTCCGATGCGATCATCTCGCGGCTTGCAGAGACTATCTCACTTCCCGAAAGTGGCTCTCTATTGGATATCGGTTGTGGTAACGGGGCTTTCCTTGCGGCCTTCGCGCGACACCATAAGGGATGGCAATTTCATGGCAGCGAGTTGGACGCACGCAACCTTAGCGCCTTAAGAAAAATTCCCGGATTCGAGAAACTGCATACCGGTGCGTTTTCTTCGATCACCGAAAAGTTCGATTTGATTTCCATCATCCACGCATTGGAACACATTGAAAATCCACATCAATTTCTCGCTCAAGTCGGGCAGAACCTGGCCACGCCCGAGAGCGCTATCGTCGTCGAAGTGCCGGACTGGGGCAACAATCCTTTCGACCTGTTGATTGCCGATCACTTGCTCCACTTCGCCATGCCGAACCTGGAAATATTACTGGGCCGTACCGGTCTGTCGACGCTCAACATTACAAACGACTGGGTGACCAAGGAAATTTCCCTGCTCGCCGGCCAAAGCCCCGGCGATGCGCACAGGCAAGATCGTGCAATTCCCGATCCAGAGCGGACCCGTGCTGAGCTTGAGGACCAGCTAAGATGGCTTGACCACTTGCTCGCCAGGGCAAAGGCCCTTTGCG
>CBFDEA010000498.1:0-2068 GCA_965603695.1 uncultured Rhodospirillaceae bacterium
ACCCCGGCAGGCTTAAGGGAAAACGGAATTATGCCTTCCAAAGACAAGGGCGAACAACAATCAAACCAAAAGGGTGGCGAAGCACGGCCTTTTACGGTCTTTTTCGTAAATCCGCAAACACCCGAAGAAGTCCATACCGACACCATCATGGCGCGTGACTGCGAAGACGCTATGATCATCGCCGCGCAAAGGCACCGGACGAACACTATTCTTCATGTTCGCGGTATCGGCGATAACGAACTTTCCAGCGCCGGAAAACCTACAGACTGTGAAAAACGTTTTCCCTGCGCCCGCTTTATCAATGGAAAATTCCATCCGGCGACATTCAGCGACGACCGCTTACTGGAAACCCTGTCTGAATAGATCATGCGCATTGGCATCGACCTCGGCGGCACCAAAATCGAAGGCATTGTCCTTGATCAGGAAGGCCACGAGCGGGCGCGATTGCGTACCGCCACCCCCGCCGGAGACTATAGCGGCACCCTTGATGCGATCACCCGGCTTGTCGATGACCTAGAACGACAAGCCGCCATCGCTGGCCTGGACACCCCCGTCGGCGTTGGCATTCCAGGGTCCTGCTCGACGGCGACGTCTCTGGTCAAAAACGCCAACTCCACCTGCCTTATCGGTAAACCATTGGAAGTAGATCTGATGCACGCTTTAAAGCGCCCCGTCAGGCTCGCCAATGACGCCAACTGTTTTGCCGTCTCCGAGGCCAGCGATGGGGCCGGGGCGGGTACAGGCGTTGTCTTCGGTGTTATTCTCGGCACCGGAGTCGGTGGCGGCATCGCCATTAATGGTAAAATAATCGGCGGCATTAACGCCATCGCCGGTGAGTGGGGCCACAACCCCCTGCCCTGGCCAAGCGATGATGAGAGGCCCGGCGCGCCATGCTACTGTGGCTTAAACGGGTGCATTGAAACGTTCCTGTCCGGCCCCGCCCTGGCTGCGGATTTTAAGCGTGCAAGCGGCCTCAACCATCCCCCCGATGAAATCGTCAAGCTGACAAGCCAAGCCGCCGAGGCGACCCTGGAGCGCTACGAGCAGCGCCTGGCCAAGGCCCTGGCCAGTGTCATCAATATCCTCGACCCGGATGTCATTGTACTTGGCGGCGGATTGTCGAACATGGCCCGGCTTTATGACGCCGTACCCGAGCTTTGGCAGCAATGGGTATTCTCGGATCGGGTCGATACCCGCCTGATCGCCAACCAATGGGGCGATTCAAGCGGTGTCCGCGGTGCAGCCTGGTTGTGGGATTAACGACCAAGGCGGAATCTTTTCCCTAGTAAAACCGGACCTGGCCGCCAACCCGGCAATTATTGCCCTGTGGGCAAACACCTAACGCATTGATTTTAAACGAATAGCATCTTGGCACGGCCCTTGCTGGTAAAGACGGCAAGCGGTGAAGGATTTGTTAACTATTTCACCGCACAAAAAAATTGAAGGGATGTGCCTGTGAACTCTTTAGCACCCGCGCGCGCGCTGGAAATGCCGGATCGGACAAGCCGAGAAGGTCTGGTCGGCAAGGTCGGTCGCCTCGTCCATAGCCTCGGGCTTTCCTACAACATTCCGGTTTACCGAGCGGGTAGTGAGGAAACCTTGGCGAACAACGCCCTGGAAGCAGCCAAGGCGGCGGAAAAGTTGATCGAGCGCCTACGCGGCCGCATCACCGAACTGGAACTTCTGGCGGAAACCGATGAGTTAACCGGCCTGCTTAATCGCCGTGGTTTCGACAACCAATTGCACAGGGTTCTCTCAGGCGTCAGCCGTTACGACGAACAGGGCGTCCTGATCTACATCGATCTGGACGCCTTCAAACCGATCAACGATAGCTACGGCCATGCCGCCGGTGACGCGGTCTTGCGCCAAGTCGCAAACCTGCTACGCGATGGCATTCGCGACAGTGACTTTGTCGGCAGGCTCGGTGGCGATGAATTCGCCGCGTTTCTTGGCACCGGTGGCAAAGTCGAGCTCGAGGGAGCCGAAGGATTGGGTGAGGGCGTCGAGGGCGGTTTCGTCGGGATCGGTGCCGGTGGTGACGATGGCGAGTTTGATATCGGGGTAGAGG
>CBFDEA010000499.1:0-2042 GCA_965603695.1 uncultured Rhodospirillaceae bacterium
CTTCAACGTTGCCATAGCCTCCATGATGGCGGCACGCGCGGTGGTCGAGCAGGCTTCCGCCGCATGGCCGATGATGGCGGCGCGGTCGTCTTTCCGGTCCCACTTGCGGTGCGCCGATAAAGCCCGCGGGACAACTTTGCCAAGATCACCCCCTGCGGCAAGAACGGTTTCGCAAACCTCAAGGTTTCGGTTGCCGTTTTGGCCAAACCGAGCCAGATAATTTGGCCCGCCCGCCTTCGGCCCGGTTCCCGACAATCCTTCGCCACCAAACGGCTGAACGCCGACGTTGGCACCGATCTGGTTGCGGTTGACGTAAATATTACCGACCAGCGCCTTGTCGCAAATGTCCTGCACCCGTTTATCGACGCGGGTGTGAAGCCCCAGGGTCAGGCCATAACCACGAGCATTGATCGAGCCGACCAGGGCGTCGAGGTTTCCTGCCTCGAAGCGGACGACATGCAGCACGGGGCCGAAAATCTCCTGTTCAAGCTCATTGATATCCTGCAACTGGTAAGCCACCGGATTGACGAAAAAACCGTGCTCGCTGTGGTGCTCAATTTTGCCGATCAGGCGGTCGTCCTGTTCCATCTTTTGGCAATGGGCTTCGATGACACCCCGCGCTTCTTCGTCGATGACTGGACCGACATCGGTTTGCAAATCCCACGGATCGCCGATGCAAAGCTCGTCCATGGCCCCTTTTAGCAAGACCAGAAGGTTATCGGCGATATCCGCCTGCACGAACAGCACCCTTAGGGCCGAACAACGTTGCCCGGCGCTTTGGAAAGCGGCGGCGACAATGTCGCGCACGGCTTGTTCGGGAAGGGCGCTGGAATCGACGATCATGGCGTTCAGGCCGCCGGTCTCGGCGATCAGGGGGGCGTGCGGATTGCCCTTGCTCGCCATGGCCGTGTTGATCAGGCGGGCGGTGTCGGTAGAACCGGTAAAGCAGACACCGGCGACGCGCGGATCGGCGGTTAGTGGCCCGCCAACATTGGGTCCGTCACCGGGAAGCAGGTGCAGGACGTCGCCGGGGATGCCTGCTTGGTGCATTAACCCTGCGGCGCGGGTGGCGATCAGCGGTGTTTGTTCGGCTGGCTTGGCGATCACCGGGTTGCCGCTGACCAGGGCGGCGACGATCTGGCCGGTAATAATGGCCAGCGGGAAGTTCCACGGCGAAATGCAGACGAAGACCCCGCGTCCCTGACGCTCTTCTTCGTCCACCAAGGCCTCGGCGGCGTAGTAGCGACAAAAATCGACGGCCTCGCGCAGTTCACCGACGCAATCGGCCAGGATCTTGCCGGCCTCGCGCGCCGCCAGGGCCATCAGCTCGACGGCATGTTCTTCGTATAAATCGGCGATCCGCATAAGGCAGGCGGCGCGCTCTTCGACGTTAGTTGAGCGCCAGTCCTGGGCAGCGCCGAGGGCCCGCTTTAAGGCGTCTTCGACCTGCTCGGGGCTCGCCTCGCAGACCGTGCCGACGACGTCGTCCGGATTGGCCGGGTTGAGGATACTGTGGCTTTGTCCGCTCTGAGCTATCCCGCCGATCAGTGGGGCGGCGCTCCATGTCTTGTCCTTGAAAGTGTCGCGGCTTTTTTGCAAGTGCGCCAGTTCGACCGGGTCGGCCAAATTCCAGCCACGCGAATTCTTACGGGCCGAGCCGAACAAATCGGCGGGCAGGGGGATGTGCGGGTTGGCGATGGTGGCCAGTTCCTCGGCCACAGTCACGGGATCGCCAACGAGAACGGCGGCGGCGACGCTTTCATCAAGGACCTGATTGACGAACGATGAATTGGCGCCGTTTTCAAGCAAGCGGCGGACCAGATAGGCCAGCAGGTCTTCGTGCACACCGACCGGTGCGTAGATGCGGCAATGTCCACCATGTTGTTTGCGCAATAGTTCGAACAGGCTTTCGCCCATGCCGTGCAGGCGCTGAAACTCATAATCCTTGAAATCACCGGCCATTTCCAACACCGCCGCCACCGTGTGGGCGTTGTGGCTGGCGAATTGCGGGTAGAGTCGCTGTGAACACTCGAACAGACGGC
>CBFDEA010000500.1:0-2042 GCA_965603695.1 uncultured Rhodospirillaceae bacterium
AGCAGCCGGGGTTTGTCACCCGCTTGGCCGCGGCAATTTTGGCGACCTGGCCGGAGTCGTATTCCGGCATGCCGTACACCCAGCCTGCGGCGACCCGGTGGGCGGATGAGGCATCAATGACCCGAACGGAATCGTTTTCAATCATCGCGACGGCGTCCCGCGCGGCGGCGTCGGGCAGACACAGGATGACGATATCGGCGCTGTTGAGCATGGCGCCGCGCCGCCCCAGGTCCTTGCGCTCGCTCTCATCAAGCCTGAGGAAAGAAATATCGGCGCGGTTTTCCAACCGCTCCCTGATCTGCAGGCCGGTGGTCCCGACTTCGCCGTCGATAAATACTGTCGCGCTCATTGCTCTTACCTTCATTCCAAGAGCGTCTGCGTAGCATGCCCTTTGGCCGTTAATCAATGACTTCGCGTAGACGCATCCCTATGAATGTCAACGTTCAGCCAGAGCCAACTTGAGGCCAAGGCTAAGGAAAGCACCGGCAATGGTACGGCGGAACCAGATCATCACTCGGGGCCTGGAGATGATGTGCGAACGCACCAGCGCCGCAAATATGCCGTAAGCGATGAAGACGATCAGCGTCATCGCCATGAACACGGCCCCCATCCACAGCATTTGCACCGTCGTGCTGCCACCATTTGGATCGATGAACTGGGGCAGGAAGGCGAGAAAAAAGACTGATAGTTTGGGATTGAGGATATTGATCAAAAAACCCTTGATGATGATGCCCTTCCAGGAACCTTTGTCTACGCTGTTATTTACCGAAAGCGCCCCCTTTTCCCGCAAAGCCCCCCAGGCCAGATAAATCAGATAGGCGACACCCGCAAACTTGACGATCTCAAAGGCGACCGCGCTGGCGTGCAGCAGGGCGGCCAGTCCGAAAACAGCGGCGGCGATATGGGGAAGAATGCCCATGGTGCAGCCGAAGGCGGCGACGATGCTCTGGCGCGTTCCACCAGCAAGTCCATTGGCAAGCGTGTAGATCACACCTGTACCGGGGGCGACGACGACGATCAGCGACAAAATCAGGAATTCAAGGCTCATTGATCGGTTTTCTTATGGACAATGGCTGTATAGGTCAAAATGGCAGACGGTCCCGCCTGTTGTTGAGATGATAGGTCAAAGCCAGGGCAATACAGTTGCGCAAGACATCCTCAGGCGGATCATCGTCCTCATTGAATCTTACTCAACGTTTGCCCTCAAAACTCAAAATATCAGGGTACAATTCACGATACGTCGATATCAACGATGTTTGGCAATGTACAAATATTCCATAAAGCCCCGTGTCCGATTTAATTTGATCGATGCGAATTGTCGTACCACTTTTGGACCGCGTAGTTAAATAACTCGGCTGCCCCCACTTAAGCGTTTCTTCGAGAGGGCCAACACATTCAATTTCGGAAGCCGTATCGAAAATAAGATGACGCAGGGCCAAGAGCTTCCGTTTCAGCTTTTCGGGATAAGCCTTAAAAACGTCCTCGACTTCGGTATATTGAAAAGGTTCCATCACTTTCTAGCTACCAGAAAGAAAAATCTGCGACGACTTTAGCCAAGTCTGCGTTGATTAGGAAGCATCGCTTGAATAAGCCCCCTTTGCTGCCTAGTCTCGAAGAACTTCAATGAGAGGGAAACAAATGAGCCCAGTCTTTCCACCCGGCATCGCCTATATGGACGGCCAGTACGTCCCTATATCCGAGGCCAAGATTTCCGTCCTCGATTGGGGCTTCCTGCGCTCCGATGCGACTTACGACGTTGTCCATGTCTGGAAGGGACGCTTTTTCCGGCTCGATCATCACCTCGATCGCTTTATGACCAGCATCGACAAGCTGCACATGACCCTGCCGATGGAGCGCCAGCAACTGATTGAAATTCTCAGCCAGTGCGTCCGCCGTTCCGGGCTTGAAGACGCCTACGTGGAGATGGTTTTGACCCGCGGCATATCGCCGACCTTCAACCGCGACCCGCGCGACGCCGTCAACACCTTCATCGCCTTCGCCATTCCCTTCGGCTGGATCGCCACGCAGGAACAAAGAAAGCG
>CBFDEA010000501.1:0-2031 GCA_965603695.1 uncultured Rhodospirillaceae bacterium
TGACCCAGGCAAAATCATCATCCGACAATTCAAGTTCTGCCAGCGGATCGCGGGCATGGGCGTCGAAACCGGCTGAAATCATCAACAACTGCGGCTGCCAGTCCCGTAAGGCCGGCAATATCCGATCGCTGTATGCCTTTCGGAAAATGTCCGAGCCACTACCCGGCGCTAATTCGACATTGATGATATTGTTATTGATCCCGTGTTCCGTCTCAGGCCCGGTTCCCGGATAGGCAGGTGACTGATGCGAGGATACATAGAGGAAATCCCGGTAGCGTTCGAACGTCGCCTGGGTGCCGTTGCCGTGGTGAACGTCGAAATCGACGACGGCAATGCGCTCGATACCGTGAACCTCTTTGGCCTGCAGGGCACCGATGGCGATGTTGTTGAACAGGCAAAAGCCCATTGCCTGGGAAGGTTCGGCGTGGTGTCCGGGCGGACGTAAGGCGCAAAAAGCGTTGTTGAAGACGCCGCCTATGACGCCATCGACGGCGGCGCAGACACCGCCCGCGGCACGCAACGCCGCCTCGCCACTTTTCGCCGACAGGGCAGTATCGGGATCAATGTTAAAGTGAGCGCTTTCGGGGACGGCCTCGAAGATTTTCTCGACATACCAGGGCGCATGAACCCGTTCGATCTGCGCCAAAGTAGCCTTCGGCGCCGACAGCCTGACAAGGCCATCGAAGGCCGGCTCCGCAAGGGCTCGCTCTATCGCGCGCAACCGATCGGATCGTTCCGGGTGGTATTCGCCGGTATCATGCTCGAGGCACACGGGATGACTATATAGGGCTGTGCTCATCCCCTATTGTGGGCGAAAGTACGGGGTCTTGCCAACCATTCACGACTCCTTGAACGAGAAAAACTTGAAACCGGCATGCATAAGGATAAAACTGGCGCCAATCCCGTTTTTTACAAGCTTTAAGGAACGACCTTGATCCATTTGAATGTCCCCAAAATCATTTCCGCCTGCCTGTTGAGCGGCCTCATGCTGAGCCCTGCCGCCCAGGCCCAGGAGGCGACGCTTGTTGGCATTGACGCGGTCAAGAGCGAACCTCTGAAACAGACGGTGCCGGTCATCGGCAGGCTGATCGCCGACAAGGCCGGGGTGATTGCCGCGCGCGCCGCCGGTCCCGTCAGCGAAATGATGGTCAGGGTCGGCGACAGAGTCGAAAAAAATGATATCATTGCCGTTCTTGTCGATGGCGCCCTGCAGTGGCGTTTCCAGTTGAGCAAAGCCGAATCGCAGGAAGCCGAAGCCGCCCTGCAAACAGCCAAGGCGGCCTTTGATCTAAGGTCCCAGGAACTGAAACGTCTTAACCGATTGAAAGAATCCGCCGCCTTTTCAGAAGCCCGCATGGCCGACAAGAAACTTGAGGTGACCAGCGCCAAAAGCGCCATGGCCGAATCAGAGGCCGCATTGCTGCGCAGTCGGGCCAACCAGAAGTTGGCCGAAATCAATCTGTATAACACCAAGGTCAGGGCGCCTTACGCGGGTGTCGTCTCCCAGCGACACACCGACGTCGGCGCTTACGTCAACGTCGGCAGCCCGGTCGTTGACCTGATTGATGATCGTCACCTTGAGATTGAGGCCAGCGTTCCGGCAATCAGAATCGAAGGCCTGACCCCGGGAACCATTGTCACCTTCCATCTGGAAGGAGAATTGACTGCCAATAAAGTGACCTTACCGGCCACAGTCAGGGCCGTCGTGCCGGACGAAAACCCACTGACCCGCACACGCAGGGTGCGTTTCAGCACCAATTTCAGTATTTCGGAACGCAACCTGGCAACCAACCAAAGCGTCCTGTTGGCCCTCCCCGCCGGTGAGATCAGCTCGGTTGTCACTGTCCATAAAGACGCGGTCATCAGCCGCAAGGGCCAGAACATCGTCTATATCGTCGAAGACGGAGCGGCCAACATCCGTCCGGTTAAGCTGGGCCAGGCTGTCGGCATGCGCTTTGTCGTTCACGGCGGCCTGACAGATGGCGACACGGTTGTTGTGCGCGGCAACGAACGCCTGAGCCCGGGCCAGAA
>CBFDEA010000502.1:0-2027 GCA_965603695.1 uncultured Rhodospirillaceae bacterium
TTTGCCGACGTACAGATTAAATTGTCGAATTACGCTGACCCCGTTCAACATTTGCAAAAAGCCAGCGAGGCCTATCAGCAGGCGCTAAAAGTGTTCACCCGCCAAACCATGCCCGGTCCGTGGTCGGAATTGATGAACCAACTGGGTGTCGCCTTGATGCGGATGGGCGAGAACGTTGGCGGCGACAGGGTCCTGGAACAATCGGCGGCTTGTTTCCGCAAATCCCTGGAAGTCCGCAGGCGTGAGATCGCGCCATTATTGTGGGCCCAGACAGCCAACAATCTGGGTGCCGTCGCTTTTACATTATATCGCCAAAAAGAAAACCCGGCATCCCTGCATGAAGCCGCCGCCTGCTTCAAAGGCGCAGTAGAAATTTACAGTCAGCACGGTCGTAACGATAAGGCGAACGTGGCGCAGCGCAATCTTGATAAAATCAAGCAAATTCAGCAAACCGAAACCACCCCTTGAAATTTATGACAGGGGATACAGGGGCGACGGTTGTTCGGCCTTACACCAGCGCTGCCAGATAAGCCGGTAGGATTTCTCGACATCTTGGGGAAAGCGGAAGTAAACGTCCGAAACCCGCTGACGCAGGCGCTGGCGGATAGGCGCCAACTGTTCAGTCCGTGCCGCCCACTGGAGGGCGATGGTGTGGTATTGCTCAAGGTCGCGGGCGACCCAGTCCTCCAGGCCGACGGGACTTTCGACACAATCGATGATGCGGCCACCGGCCTTGTTTTTGTCGACCAGCCCGATAACGGGAACCCCCATCCACAGGCTATCCATGGTCGTAATGCCGCCACCATGGGGGAAGGTATCGAGGACCATATCGACACGGTTATGGGCTTCCAGGTGTTCGCGTTGTTCTGTTTTGCCAAGCAGGATCAAGCGCTCTTCGCCGATGCCGAGATCCGAAAATGTGTCCTTGATTTTTTGTCTGGCCTCGGGCGCGTCGAGTTCCCGGTATTTAAGCAACAAACGGGAGCCTGGAACATCTTGCAGAATGCGGGCCCACATGGTGAAAACCTCATCCGACGTTTTGCTGAAGCGGCCAAGAAAGCCAAAGGTGATGAAGCCGTTTTGCAGACACGGCGGCGGTGCCAGTGGCGACGCACTGATCGGTTCTGTGAACCCGAAAAAGGTATCGAGATAAATCGGCTGCTCGGGGTAGATGCCTTCTTCATCTGCGGGCGTCAGTCGGTCCGTGGTCAGGCGGTAGTCGATCGTCGAAACCCCCGGTGCCAAATGGCCGATGCCGCTAATCTGCAAGGGGGCCGGTTTATGGCCGAAAACCGTCAGGCGGTTACCACGGGTGTGACCGGAAAGATCGACGAGAATGTCGATGGCGTCGGCGCGGATGGTGTCGGCCAGTTCTGCATCGCCGATATTTTTAATATCGCGCCAACCGGTGACGGCGTTTTGCAAAGCGGCGCTGATAGGGTCCCTTAAAATGGTGGCGTCGTAACAGATTACCTGGAAGTTCTGCCGATCATAACCCATCAGTAATGGACCGAACCCCAGGTGGGCGGAGTGATGGCGGAAGTCGGCTGAGACATAGCCAATGCGTAAAGGGCGTTCACTGTCACGATTGTTAGTGTGGGGCTTTATGTTCGCAGCCTGGGGCAGGATGAAGGCGGTATCCCAGAGTTTGCGTTCGGCCTGTTGGGCACTTTGGCTTAAGTCGGCAATGAAGTCCTGAAGGAAGATCAGATTGCTGTGGGCCTCGTGGTTTTCCGGCTTTAAGGCGAGGGCCTTGCGGAAACTGGCGGTGGCCTCATTCATTTTGCCGATGCCGTGAAGGGCATTGCCAAGATTGTAATGGGCGTCGGCGTAATCGGGCCTGATGGCCAGGGCCTTGCGATAGCATTGTACGGCCTCGTCCAGTCTGTTGAGCTCTTTTAGGGTCACCCCAAGATTGCTATGGGCCTCGGCGTAATCGGGGTTTATGGCCAGGACTTTGTCATAGCTTTCGATGGCCTCATCAAATTTGTTCAATGCTTTGAGTGTATTAGCAAGATTGTAATGGG
>CBFDEA010000503.1:0-2001 GCA_965603695.1 uncultured Rhodospirillaceae bacterium
CGCTTATCCTGGCGACCGCCAAGGACAAGAACGCCGACCTTATTGTGCTCGGCAGCCGGGGCCTGAGCGACCTCGCGGGCCTGCTGATGGGCAGCGTCTCGCACAAGGTCTCGCAGATGACCGAGTGTACCTGCATCACCGTCAAATAGCAGGCCTTGCCGCTATCGGTGCCGTCTTCGGAAGTATCGCGCCCTTGTCGGCATTAGCCAAGAAAGGAGGGAAGCGATGATGCACCGCAGTTATTACCACGAGGGGAGTGGTTTGCCCCTGCTCGGAGCCACTATTGCGGAACATTTTCTCGATGTTGCAGCCCGCTTTCCCGCCCGCGAAGCCATCGTCTGCAGCCACCAGAACAGGCGGCTGACCTATAGCGAATTGCGACACGCCGTCGATGAACTCGCCTGCGGGCTATTGGCATTGGGGTTCGCCAGGGATGATCGAATTGGCGTGTGGTCGACGGACAATATCGAATGGCTACTCGTTCAAATGGCGACGGCCCGGATCGGTGTCGTTCTGGTCAACGTCAACCCCGCCTACCGCCCGCACGAGCTGACCCATGCACTGGAGCGATCGCAAGTCCAAGGCTTGTTCCTGATCCCGGCGTTCCGCTCCAGCGACTATGTGGAGATGATCACCGGCTTGATCCCTGAACTGAAGGGCGCGGACGTTGACATCCGTAACGAGGCTCTGCCCAACTTGCGCCGTGTCGTTCTGTTCGACCCGGCCGCGCCTATGAAAACTGCCCGTCCCCATGGCGGCTTCACCCTGTGGCAGGATGTGATCGAAGCCGGACGCCACATCGAAGACGCTGAACTCGACCGGGCTACGGCCGCCCTCGATCCGGACGATGCCATCAACATCCAGTACACGTCCGGTACGACCGGGTTCCCCAAAGCCGTTGTGCTGAGCCACCACAATCTTCTCAATAACGCCTGGTTCGCGGCCCAAATCATGGATTTCGACGAGACCGACAGGCTCTGCGTGCCCGTACCCTTTTATCATTGCTTCGCCATGGTCCTGGCCAATTTGCTCTGCCTGTCGGTCGGCGCCTGCATCGTCATTCCGGCGGAACATTTCGATGCCGAAGCAACGCTCGCCGCCATTGCAGAAGAGCACTGCACGGCGGTGCATGGTGTGCCGACGATGTTTATTGCCGAGTTGGAGCACCCGCGCTTCGAAGACTTCGACCTGACAAGCTTGGGTACGGGAATCATGGCTGGCGCGCCGTGTCCGGAACCGCTGTTAAAGCGGGTTATGGACGATATGCATTGCCGCAAAATCCTCATCGGTTACGGCCAGACGGAAGCGTCACCGCTGACCCACGTGACACGACCCGAGGATTCCATCGATCAGCGCACCCAGACAGTCGGGCGCAACTTGCCCCATCAGGAGGTCAAGGTCGTCTCCACCGATGACGCTCGCACGGTGCCGATTGGGGAAACCGGCGAGATATGTTTTCGCGGCTATCACATCATGAAAGGCTATTATGGTGATGACGCGGCGACTAAAGCCGCCATCGATGAAAATGGCTGGCTGCATTCAGGCGATCTCGGAGTCATGGACACGGACGGTTACATGCGGATCACCGGGCGGTTGAAGGAAATGATCATTCGCGGCGGCGAGAATATTTACCCGGCTGAGATAGAAGCACGGCTTTTTGAACATCCGAAAGTCGCGCAAGCCGCGGTCTTCGGTATTCCCGACGAATTCATGGGCGAGGAGGTCATGGCCTGGGTTCAACTGCATGTCGATGAAACGGCGAGCGAAAGTGAAATCCGTGATTTCTGCGACGTCGGCCTGGCGCATTTCAAAGTGCCAAGGTTCATCTGGTTTGTCGAAGACTTTCCGACCACCGTAACGGGCAAGATCCGGAAGTTCCGCATGCGAGAAATTGCGCTTAAGCGTCTAGGCTCCCCATAACCGCATTCTGTCTCAGTTAGGTCGCAACCAGCTTTATTGACGGCCAAAAGGGTGTCCGCTTTACGCCATTGCCGTAACCCG
>CBFDEA010000504.1:0-1988 GCA_965603695.1 uncultured Rhodospirillaceae bacterium
ACGGCTTCAAATCGATCAAGTCGATCGTCGGCATCCGCCTGGTCGATAAAATGCCACCGACAACCTGGAACAACTCGGCCCCCGGCGAATACGGCTTTTACGCCAACGTCAATCCGGAAGTCAGCCATCCGCGCTGGAGCCAGGCCAAGGAACGCAGGCTCGGTGGCGGCTACTTCACGCCGAAAGTCGAAACCCTGAAGTTCAACGGTTACGGCGACCAAGTCGCGGGCCTTTACAGCGCCATGGACTTGCGTAAAAACTTCTAAAATGACCAAGCAACAAACCATCACCTGGGTCGCCAAACCCATAGTCTTTGTGCTTTGCCTTGTTCCACTGGCTTGGATCGCCTGGCGCATTATCAATGGCGATGTCGGCACCGGTCTGAACGCCAACCCGGTCGAAACGGTCAATCGCTATCTCGGCGACTGGGCCTTGCGGTTCATCCTGATCACCCTGACAATCACCCCGCTTGTGCAGTTATCGAAGTGGACGACGCCGGTGCGTTTCCGGCGCATGCTGGGGCTCTTCGCCTTCGCCTATGCGAGCCTTCATCTGGCTAACTACGTCGTCGCCGATCAATTCTTCAATTGGGCCGATATCTGGGCCGACATCGTCAAGCGGGTGTTCATCACCGTTGGCATGGCGACATTCGTCATCCTCGCCGCACTGGCGGTGACGTCACCCAAGGCAATGATCAAAAAACTTGGTGGCAAACGCTGGCGCATGCTGCACCGCGGCGTCTACGTGGCGGGCCTCGGCGGCGTCTTCCATTACTGGATGATGGTCAAGGCCGACCTCAGCGGACCGATCATCCACGCCGCCATCCTGGCCCTGCTTCTGGGCTATCGCCTTATTAAGGCCCGCAAAAAACCCGCGGCCCCAACCCGCCGTGCGGCCAAGGTGCTGGCGCTCTAGCTTGCAGTCAATGAGTAAAGCATCCGTGTTCATGGATGAAAGATTGTTGTCGCGCGTATTCATATTGTGATTGTGATGTTTTCCGCCATTTTGCGAAAGACAAGGAAGTCTCCTTGCGGAAGAAGTGAAGCTGCTCACGATCTGTTGCATGACGGAAGTGGCCGCCCTCCTCTCTGATACATAGATTTCCAGGCGGGACGAGATGGTAGCTGATAATACTTTGCACAATTATTCTCCTTCCATTTTCCCAACCAATTGGGACCGTTATCAGGGAGAGCCAGAAGGAGCATCACGGAAGACGCCGGGGGGAGACGTCGGGGGAAGGGGGGTGGACGCTCCCTCTGGCCTGAAGATATTGCCCGTTCGCACCGCTTCTGAAAATTGTGTTATTCCACAGTTTATGTACGGGAAAGCACTTATGTGGACGCCGCGATGCGAAAACACCTGAATGCCGCTAATCGGAATAATAGGGAAAGCTAGCTATTTCCACACCTAAGGATATGAGGGTACTGTTTTCACTGGCCTGTCGGATATATTGGTAAATCGCCTTATGGAAAATGGAACTGTTTACGTTGTCGATGACATAGAGGCTAACCGCGCTCTTATTGTCATGCTTATGGCGAGCGTCGATTTGCCGACGCTTTCATTTTCCTCAGCCCAAGAGTTCCTCGATGCCTACGAACCCGGTCAGCCCGGCTGCCTGCTTCTCGACATGCGCATGCCGGGTATGAGCGGCCTTGAGCTGCAACGCCAACTTACCGAACAGGGTGTTTACATCCCCATTGTTTTCATCACCGCCCATAACGACTCCTATATAGCCGTTCAGGCCATGAAAGCCGGCGCATTCGATTTTGTCGAAAAACCGTTCAATAATCAGCTCGTTCTCGACATTGTCTACAATGCCCTTGCCGAAAGCAGCCGCATTATCGCCGAGCAGAACGAACTAAGCTCTATCAAGGCCCTTATCAACAGCCTGACGCCGCGCGAACGAGAGGTCTTCGAGATGATTGTCGATGGTCAACCCAACAAGGTCATAGCCCATTTACTGAGCATCAGTGAGCGTACCGTGGACG
>CBFDEA010000505.1:0-1978 GCA_965603695.1 uncultured Rhodospirillaceae bacterium
CGATGGGCTGGCTTCGGGTGGCGAGGTCCGCATGGGGGGGGTCCGCGTCGGCACCGTCGCCGGGCAATCTTTAAACGAGCACTACCAGGCGATCATCGAGCTTGTGATCGACAAAAATATAATATTGCCGAGCGATACCTCGGCTGCCATTCATACGGATGGGTTGTTTGGCGCCAAATACGTGGCGTTGGAACCCGGCGGAGAGGAAGAAATCATCGGCGATGGCGGGGCTATTACCTTCACTCAGGATTCGTTGATCGTTAGTGAACTGCTCGAATTGATTATCAGCCAGGGTAAACAGCAGGCTAAAGAAGCCGCCGATGCGAAAGCGCAAATTAAACAAGCGCAAAAAATCCTCAACGGACAAAAGGGAGAGGACTGAGATGGGCAAAAACGCCATTGAAACCGTGATGGGGGCCGTCGTTTTGATGGTCGCCGGCATGTTCTTGTTTTTCGCCTACTCCTCGGCGGAAGTGAAATCCGTCCGCGGTTATGAAGTCTCTGCCGCGTTCTATAAAATCGGTGGTCTGAATAAGGGCGGCGACGTCCGCATCAGCGGCATCATGGTCGGCACCGTCACTGAACAGGGGCTCGATCCCGACACCTTCGACGCCGTTATCAAGATGTCCATATCGCCAAACGTCAAACTGCCGGTCGATACGGTTGCCTCTATTGCCAGCGAGGGAATGCTCGGCGGCAAGTATGTGCGCCTGGAGCCGGGCAATGCAAAGACCTATATCGAGGAGGGCGGTTTGATCACCAAAACCAAAGATTTCCGCTCCCTGGAAGACCAGGTCGGCGAAATCATATTCCTCGCTACCGGTGGCTCTGAGGGCGATCAATAGAGCATGAGTGCAGAAAAATCCCAGCAGTCCTGGCATCCGGAAAGCTACGAGCGTAACGCCGGTTTCGTCGCCGATTTGGGGGCCGGTGTGTTCGACTTGCTGGCCCCAAAAAGCGCTGAGCGCATCCTTGATCTTGGTTGCGGCCACGGCAAACTGACGGAAAAAATCGTCGCCGTCGGGGCCCACGTCGTCGCCGTTGACGCCAGTCCTGAACAGGTCGAAGGGGCGCGCGCCCGCGGCCTTGACGCCCGCCTGATGGACGCCAGGGAACTGACCTTCGATGATCAGTTCGATGCCGTCTTCAGCAACGCCGCCCTGCATTGGGTGAAACAGGCCGACGCGGTTATCGACGGGGTTAAAAGGGCGCTGGTAGACGGTGGCCGGTTCGTCGGTGAAATGGGCGAGGCGGACAATGTTGCCTGCGTCGCCCAGGGTATCGCCCGCGTAATGGAAAGCCGCGGTCTGGACATTGCCGATTCCTGGCCGTGGTATTTCCCGACGGGGGCAGACTATGGCGCACATCGGGAGGCGGCTGGCTTCATAGTGCGCCATATCGAACGGTTCGCCCGTCCGACGCTCATCCCCGGCGATCTCACAGGCTGGCTTGAAACCTTCGGCGAAAGCTTCCTTAAGGATATTCCGGTGGCCGAGCACACGACATTTCTGGCCGACGTGCGTGACGACCTGCGGGCCGACTTGCAAGATAGCGACGGCAACTGGAGCGTCGATTACGTGCGCCTGCGCTTTCAGGCGTTCCTTCCATGAAGGTCTTCGCGGGCTTAAGTTTTCTGGCCCTGTTGCTGTCCTCTCCTGCGGTTCAGGCCGATCCCTTCAATACGGCGATTTTACAGGGCCTGGACAAGGTCACGGCGCGGGTCTCGACCATTGAAGTGCGGCTTGGCGATACCGCGACTTTCGGGGCGCTGGAAATCATCGTCCGGGCTTGCGACAAGCGACCGCCGGAAGAAACCCCGGAAAGTGCGGCTTTTCTCGATGTCTGGGAAGTCCGCCCGGGGGAGCCGGCGATCAGTATTTTTCGCGGCTGGATGTTCGCCTCATCCCCGGCGCTGTCGGCCCTGGAGCATCCTGTCTATGACGTCTGGGTGCTCGATTGTCGGAACACCGGGGAGCCT
>CBFDEA010000506.1:0-1977 GCA_965603695.1 uncultured Rhodospirillaceae bacterium
GCAAAATCGCCGGTCTGCCTAAACCGACCGGCTGCGTCTAACAGCGTTCTGTATTTCTTTGCCCTGGGGGACACCTCCCGGGGCAAGGAGACTTTTCTTTGTAACCGGAGGGCGTCACGGCAATGTCATCTTTGACACTCGTATACGCATTGGCACTTTATTTCGCGGTGGCCGTTTTAGTCGCTGGAATGGCCTATAAAATCAGGCAATTCTGGACGACTCCGTCGCCGCTAAAGATTCCCCTGATGCCGGCCCCCCTTACCAAGAAAGGGGTCGTCTTCCGGCTGGCCCGCGAAGTCGTCTATTTTGAGAGCCTGTTCAAATCCAACAAATGGATTTGGATATTCGCCGTCCTGTTTCACGCCGGGCTAGTGCTCGTCGTCATGCGCCATCTGCGCTATTTCATCGAGCCGGTCTGGTTCTGGGTCGTTTTGGTCCAGCCGTTCGGAATCTACGCCGGTTTCGCCATGGTCGCAGGGCTTTTAGGGCTTTGGGCGCGGCGTTTCCTGGTCGAGCGCGTTCGCTACATATCAAGCCTGTCCGACCATCTGATGCTGGCCTTGCTGGCGATGATCGGGATCAGCGGTCTGGCCATGAAATATGTCGCCCGCACAGACATTATCGCCCTTAAGGCGTTTTGCCTTGGCCTGACCCGCTTTGACTTGCAACCGCTGCCCAGCGATCCGGTGCTACTTGTGCACTTGGGCCTGGTTGCTGTTTTGATGATTGTCTTTCCATTTTCCAAACTGCTGCACGTCGCAGGTGTTTTCTTCAGCCCAAGCCGCAATCAGGTCGACGATGCCCGCGACAAGCGTCATCTGGCACCGTGGGCGGCGAAGCTGGACGCAAAATAAGACTTAAGCGAGCGAGGAACCATAAAAGTGGCCAAGAAACCAGAATACACCGTCCCGGCGTTCAGGACAGAGCTTGAGAACCCCGCCATTGTCGAAGGCGCGATGGCGCATTCTCAACCGTTTATCGCGGCCCCTGAGCATCAAACCGAACTGGGCTTCCCCGGTGAACTGGTCGAAGGCTGGGAACAGAAGGCCGTCGATAAACTGGGCGACCTGCTGAACAAGAACCGCGCCCTGCGCGTCTATCTGGACAGTTGCGTCAAATGCGGTGCCTGCACCGACAAGTGCCACTACTTTATCGGCACCGGCGACCCCAAAAACATGCCGGTCGCGCGTCAGGATCTGCTGCGTTCGGTCTATCGGCGTTACTTCACCGTGGCCGGCAAAATTGCGCCGGGGCTGGTCGGCGCCAAAGACATGAACAAGGAGATGCTGGACGACTGGTACAAGTACTTCCACCAGTGTTCCCAGTGCCGCCGCTGCGCCGTTTTCTGCCCTTACGGTATCGATACCGCCGAGATTTCCATGGCCGCCCGCGACATCATGGATCACATCGGATTGGGGACCAAGTATTCCAACGAAATCCTCGGCAAGGTCCACAAGATTGGCAACAATCTGGGACTGCCCGAAAACGCCCTGATCAACACCATGGAGGGGCTTGAGGAAGACGTCGAGGAAGAAACCGGCATCCCGGTCCGTTTCCCCGTCGATAAAAAGGGGGCCGACGTTTTGCTGGTCACCCCGTCGGCCGACTTCTTCGCCGAACCCCACGTTGACGGCCTGATCGGCTATGCCAAGGTCTTTCATCAGGCCGGCATCAACTGGACGGTCAGCTCCTATGCCTCAGAAGCCGCCAACTTCGCCATGTTTATCGGCTCCTACGAGCAAATGCATAAAGTCGCCCAGCGGATCCGGCAGGCGGCGCTGGACCTGGGCGTCAAGCGCGTCATTTTCGGCGAGTGCGGCCATGCCTGGCGCGTCGCCTACAGCTTCCTCAATTCGCTGGCTGGCCCCTGGGACTTCCTCGATCCGAAGTATCCCAAGCCGCAGCATATCCTTGAGGTCACCTACGATCTGATCCAGCGCGGCGCGATCAATCTGGACGCCTCGGCCAACGACGACA
>CBFDEA010000507.1:0-1972 GCA_965603695.1 uncultured Rhodospirillaceae bacterium
GAACGCCTTATCGAGATAATTGCCGACGAGCTTGTTGACGACGTCCATCTTGGTCGAGAAGAAATGATCGGCACCGGCGATGGTTTCGTAATCAATGACGATGTTCTTCTGGCTGGAAAGCTTCTGGGCCAGTTTGTCGACCGCCTCTTTTGGCACGACTTCGTCTTTATCGCCGTGGATGATCTGTCCGGAAGCCGGACACGGGGCCAGGAAGGTGAAGCCACCAATTTCCGGGCGCCGCATCATCAACTGCATGGCAATCCAGGCACCGAATGAAAAACCGGCGATCCAGCAGGTCTGGGCGTTGGGATTATGGCTCTGCATCCAGTCCAGTGCCGATGCGGCGTCACTCATTTCGCCGATGCCGCTGTCGAATTGTCCCTGCGAGCGTCCGACGCCCCGGAAATTAAAGCGGAGAACCGAAAACCCGCGTTTGACGAAGGTCTGGTACAGGGCGTAAGTCACCTTGTTGTTCATGGTGCCGCCGTGTAGCGGGTGCGGGTGAAGGACCAGCGCAATCGGCCCACCGGGTTTTTTTGCGTGCTGGTAACGACCTTCGAGGCGGCCTTCGGGGCCGTTAAAAATAACTTCAGGCATGGCTGTTTGACTGACTCTTAAAAGTTGAAGCAGGGGTTTAAGCGGTTAATTCAATAAACTTGTTAGGGCGGTATAGGCCGCAGAAAATATAAATTTATGGCAAATACTTGACTTAGGAAGTCGGGTATATTACGTTGCTATCACATAACAGTTATAGAATGGTTTGGCGTCTTGTCGGCGTCTAGGGGGCCGGTTTGGCTACGCCGCCAAGCAGACCCGCTGCCACAGATATAAAGATAAACGGATGATTTTCAAGAGTTTTAAAGAAGATATCGACGCCTTTCTGGCTCGCGATCCTGCCGCGCAGTCGCGAATCGAGGTCGCCCTGTGTTATCCCGGTTATCATGCTTTGCTGTTTTACCGCCTGACGAACTGGTTGTGGCGTAACGACTGGCGGCTGTTGGCGCGGTTTATTTCTACATTCGGCAAGATTTTGACGATGATCGAAATTCATCCCGGCGCGGCAATCGGCAGGCGCTTCGTTATCGATCACGGCAGCGCCATTGTTATCGGCGAAACATCGATCATTGGCGACGACGTCACCCTTTATCAGGGCGTCACGCTGGGTGGGGTGGCCCCGTCTATCGATTCTCACACACAGGTCAACCAAAAACGTCACCCAACCCTTGCCAACGATGTGATTATCGGTTCCGGGGCGCAGATTTTAGGGCCGATCACCATCGGTGAAGGGGCCCGCGTCGGCGCCAATGCCGTCGTTCACAAAGATATTCCCGCCGGCGTCACGGCGGTCGGCATTCCGGCCCGTGTGGTCATGCCGCGCGACAAAACCAAAGCCAAGGAATTCGTCGCTTACGGCGAGCCGGTCGATGGCTGCCCGGATCCGGTACTGCGGACAATCGAAGATTTGCGCCAACAGGTGTCTGCCTTAATGAACCAGGTGGAACAGTTGGAGAGTCGTCTTGAAGGGGAACAGACAGACGACAAAGTCAGCAAAAACAATGCGACCAGGGCTTCGGGGGCGAAGTCTTGATCGATCGCAATCATTTAGGAGAGAGAACGTGAAATTA
The DNA here is from genome assembly GCA_965603695.1 of uncultured Rhodospirillaceae bacterium. Lineage (GTDB taxonomy): Bacteria > Pseudomonadota > Alphaproteobacteria > Rhodospirillales > JABHCV01 > JACNJU01. The sequence goes on from CBFDEA010000507.1 coordinate 1,626, forward strand.
AGCACTAAAGGACGCTACGCGGTCATGGCCATGGTCGATCTGGCAAGTAGCTCGGAGCAAAAAGGCCGGGCGGTTTCCCTCGCCGACATCGCCGAACGCCAGGAAATATCGCTTTCCTATCTGGAACAATTGTTCGGCAAGCTGCGGCGCTGCGGTCTGGTCAAGAGTGTCCGCGGCCCCGGCGGCGGTTATCTGCTTGCGCGCCCAGGTGATGAGCTAAGGATATCGGATATCATTACCGCCGTTGATGAAACGGTATCGGCGACCCGTTGCGAAAAAGGCTCGGCCGAGGGTTGTCTGCACGATAAAAGCCGGGAAAGAGGAAAAATGCAGCGGACGGGAAGTAT
>CBFDEA010000508.1:0-1970 GCA_965603695.1 uncultured Rhodospirillaceae bacterium
CATCCATTTCTATTTCGATGGGCGGTTCATCTGGCGCGGCGGCTTCCTCTTGTGCTTGCAGGTCTTCCTCGGTAACTACCGCAAATGGGCCTACCTGGAGCCATTTCAGGATACTGACCGTTCCGCCCGTAAGCATCAGCAGAACGGAGAAAATGATGACTATTTTTTTAACGTCCATAGTGTGGCTGCCCCCCAGGCAACAATAAATTCGGGTCAGATGATTTGAACCGTATCAAACAGCCCTCACTTGAGGGGTGTTTTGTCGGAGAATTCTATCGCGTCGCCCGTCAATGTGGAAGAACATTAGAAATGTTGATACCCCTTCGACGTTAAAGTCATTTCCTTTGCTGCCCCGTCAACGACCCTGACCGGATTTCCGCTTATCGACGCTTCAATGACGCCAATGGCGGTCAACGGCAAGTTCAGTTCATGGGCCAGCTCGGTGACGGAATTTTGCCGTTCAGGGGGGACGCAGAACAACAGTTCATAGTCATCGCCGCCCGCAAGGACACTTTCGATCAGGCCCGGATCATCCTTGACCAGCGCCCGTCCGACCGCCGACAAGGGAATATCGTCGGCGCGAATGGTCGCGCTTACTGAAGAAGCCTGGCAAATATGGCCGAGATCCTGAACCAATCCGTCTGAAATATCGATTGCGGCGCTGGCCATGCCGAATAATTTTAGGCCAAGGTCAAGCCTTGGTTGTGGACGATGATAGCGCTCGGTGATGACTTCCAGGCTGGCCGGTGGCAAATCGGATAAACCGCCGCGCACCGCTGCCAGCCCCAACATGGCATCGCCGATTGAACCGCTGGCGTAAATAATATCGCCGACTTTCGCGCCGCGACGATTGATATCCTGTCCTGGTTTAACCCAGCCCAGGGCGGTCACGCTTATGGATAAAGGCCCAGGGGTGGCGACAGTATCGCCGCCGACCAGGGTAATGCTGTAGAGCGCCTGCTCGACGCCTAAAGTCTGGGCGAAGTGATCGAGCCAATCATCGCCATAAATGTCGGGCCCTGAATTAGGCAGGGAAAGCGACAAGGTGTACCAGGCTGGCTCAGCGCCCATAGCGGCGAGATCCGAAAGATTGACCCGTAAGGCCTTGGCGGCGATGAAATGGGGCGGCGTGAATTCGAGAAAATGAACCCCGGCGACCAGGGTATCCATGGTCACGACAAGGCGGTGTCCTTCTTTTGGCGTGAGCACGGCGGCGTCGTCGCTTAAATCGGCGGCCCCGCTTTCGGCCTTTGCCAGCGGCTTCAAATATTTCCCGATCAGGTCGAATTCGCCGGGCCTGCGTGCCACTTTAAAATTCCGAAGCCCGCAAAACCCGCGCTATTTTATCGAGCACGCCATTGACCAGCCCTGGTTTATTGTCGTCGAAGAAGGCTTTGGCGACATTGACGTATTCGTTGATGATAACCCGTGCAGGCACTTGGCCACTTGCCAGCAGTTCGAAGGTACCGGCGCGCAGGATGGCACGTAAAATCACTTCCAGCCGCTCGACACTCCACTCGGCGGACAAGGCAGGGCCGACAATGCCGTCCAGTTCGTCGCGTTTGCCGGAGACGCCACGGACGAGTTCGGCAAGCAAGGCACCGTCGGGGGCCGCCATTTCCGGCAGGTCCTCCTCCCCTTCAGTCGGCATTGAGGGGGCCGATTTCCAGCGTTGACGGAGGAATTCATCCAAAACGGAATCGGCCTCGATACCCGTCATGTCTATTTCATAAAGCGCCTGTACGGCGACCAGTCTGGCCGTTGAACGATCGAGTTCGCCCGTTGCGTTTTCGTCTTTTGCTTGCTCTGTCATCGCGGCACAAGACGGAATTGTTTTTTTACATCCATCATCCTGAGGCAAGCCTGGGCGACGGCACCGCCTTTGTTGTTTTTGGTAACGTCGGCCCGTTCCCACGCCTGTTCCTGGTTTTCCACGGTTAAAATACCGTAACCCAGGGCGACGCTGTAGC
>CBFDEA010000509.1:0-1966 GCA_965603695.1 uncultured Rhodospirillaceae bacterium
AGAAACAACTGGCCGAAGGCGGGCCGCTGACCGTCACCGATCCCCAAATGACCCGTTACTTCATGACCGTCGGCGAGGCCGTCGAACTAATTTTACAAGCATCCGCAATGGATGATGACAATCACCAGCATAACGGTAAAATTTTCGTTCTCGATATGGGCGAACCGGTCTTGATTATGGATTTAGCCCGGCAGATGATCCGTCTGGCCGGGCTTGTCCCCGAGCAGGATGTTTACATCAAAATCACCGGACTGCGTCCCGGCGAGAAACTGTTCGAGGAAATGTTCCACGGTGGCGAACCGCTGGTCGAGACCGCAAGCGGGGGAATTCTGCTGGCTTCGCCGCGCGCCGCTGATGCCGCCATGATCGCCATCGCCATTGAAAACCTGACCGCCGCCGCTACTGGAAATGATGTCACCCGCGTCATCGCCCTGATCCACGATCTTGTTCCCGAATATCAAGTCCCTGTAAATCAAGGGTAGAGCGTCAGGGTGGCAATCTGCTATATGCTCTTGAAATCGTCATATGATCTACTGGAGAGTCCCCGATGTCAGCCCAAATCCGCCGCGCCCTGATTTCCGTTTCCGATAAAACCGGACTCGTCGAATTTGCCAAATTCTTAAACGACAGCGGTGTCGAAATATTGTCTACCGGCGGCTCGGCCAAAGCCTTGAGAGACTCAGGTATCCCGGTCATCGAGGTTTCCGACCACACAGGCTTTCCCGAAATCATGGATGGCCGGGTCAAGACCCTGCAACCGACGATCCACGGCGGCTTGCTTGCCGTGCGCGGCAACCCTGAACACGAAGCGGCAATGCTCAAACACAACATCGCCGCCATCGACCTGCTGGCGGTCAATCTGTATCCGTTCGAAGAAACCGTTGCCAAGGGTGGCGAATTTGACGACTGCATCGAAAATATCGATATCGGCGGCCCGGCCCTGATCCGCGCCGCCGCCAAGAACCACGCCTTCGTTACCGTCGTCGTCGATCCGGGCGATTACGCCCAGGTCATGGAGGAAATGAAAGTCACTGACGGCGCGACCACCGATGATTTCCGCAAACAGTTAGCGGCCACGGCCTACGCCCGCACCGGTTCTTACGACGCCGCCATCAGCGGCTGGTTCGCAGGCCAGCTTGGCGATACCCTGCCCCAACGCATCGCCCTTGGCGGAGCCCGCAAGCAGACCATGCGCTACGGCGAGAACCCGCATCAGGAAGCCGCCTTCTACGGCAACGGCGAAAACCGCCCCGGCGTCGCCACCGCCCGGCAATTGCAAGGCAAGGAACTGAGCTTCAACAATTTGAACGATACCGACGCCGCCTTCGAGCTGGTCGCCGAGTTTTCCGACACCGCGTGCGCCATCATCAAGCACGCCAATCCTTGTGGTGTGGCTTATGGTGCGACATTAAAAGAGGCCTACCAGAAGGCCCTGGCCTGCGATACCGAAAGCGCCTTCGGCGGCATTATCGCCCTGAACCGGGGCCTCGACGCCGAGACCGCCGAACTGATCGCCGACTTGTTCGCCGAGGTTATCATCGCCCCGGAAATTGATCAGGCGGCGGCCGCCATTCTCGGCCAAAAGAAGAACCTGCGGGTCCTCATAAGCGGGGCCATGCCCGATCCTGCCGCGCCCGGCATGACCGTGCGCTCGCTATCGGGCGGCTATCTTTTGCAAAGCCGCGACAATCAGGTTTTGGAAAATTTGCAGGTCGTCACCAAACGCCAACCCAGCGCCGACGAACTGGCCGACCTGAAATTCGCCTTCACCATCGCCAAGCACGTCAAGTCGAACGCCATCGTCTATGCCAAGGACGGCGCGACGGTCGGTGTCGGGGCCGGACAGATGAGCCGCGTCACCTCTTCACGCATTGCCGCCTGGAAAGCCGCCGACGCGGCAAAGGTGGCGGGCGACAGTGAAAGCTGGGCGATTGGATCGGTCGTCGCTTCGGACGCCTTCTTCCCC
>CBFDEA010000510.1:0-1966 GCA_965603695.1 uncultured Rhodospirillaceae bacterium
CGAAACCAGTGCACTTTCCTTCAAAAGCGCAATCATCATGTTACCCAGCGCCGGGGTGACATTGGCGACGGCCTGGGGAACAACGACTTTCCGCAGAGCCTGAAGGTTACTGAGACCCAGACTGCGGGATGCTTCAAACTGCCCTGAATCAACGGCGACAATCGCCGACTGTTGCAGGCGTTGCTAAATCTGTTATCCAACGCCATCAAGTTCACGCCAGTATATGGTAAAATTCTTCTCGGTATCTGCCCGTCGGAAGATGGCATGTTCGAAATTTTCGTCGCCGACACGGGCGTTGGAATGGCCACCGACGACATCCCCAAGGCGTTGTCGGAATTCGGACAAGTTGCCCACGGCCTTGAACAGAAACACAACGGCACCGGCCTTGGCCTGCCCCTGTCGAAGCGTCTGGTCGAATTGCATGGTGGTGAAATGAGCATTTCCAGTTCACCGGGCAAGGGAACCCGTGTGTCAATATTGCTGCCCGAAAGCCGCCTGACGGACGCGCCGCAGACCCTATAAGCAAAAATAAAAAAAGCCCCCGAAACTCAGCCCGGCACAAATGCCGGGTTTTTTCGTTTCAGTCGACCGCGATCAGGGCGGCGGCGACGTCGCGGTCCTCGGTCAGTAGAACATTAAAGGTGCGGCATGCGGCGCCAGTGTCCATCCATTCCAGGACGATCCCGTGTTCTCTTAAACCTTGGCGCAGGCCCAAAGGCTCATCGGTAAAATCCGGGCCACAACCGAGCACCAGAATTTGAATTTCCGACGCCACATCGATGACGGGGCCGAGGCTATCGAGGGTAATGTCGCCAACGTCCGTTACCGGCCAGGGCTGGGAGCAATCACCAAAGACGATCAGGGAACCTTCCTGGCGCTTTGCTAAAATGCGGAAACCGCCGTCACCGTAGCCCTGTATCAAACACCGTCCGGCGGCAACCTGGGGGGTGATGTCTAGGGACACTAACTTATGCCTTTTCCGAGGTGGCCCCGTCAGAGGTCTCGCCCGTGCGCCTTGATACGTTCAGGTACAAAAGCAGCGGCACCGCAAGACAGATCGACGAATAGGTACCAATGATAACGCCCCAGATCATGGCGAAGCTGAAGCCGCGAATGACCTCGCCGCCAAGCAGATAAAGCGCCAGCAATGCCAGCAATGTCGTCACCGAGGTCATCACCGTCCGCGACAGAGTCTCGTTGATGGACTTGTTGAGCAGTTCTGCCAAATCCAATGTCTTGTAGCGACGCAGGTTTTCACGCACCCGGTCATAGACGACGACGGTATCGTTAATAGAATACCCGGCGATGGTCAGGATCGCCGCCACCGTGGTTAAGTTAAATTCCAGCCCAAGCAGGGCAAAGATGCCGATGGTGCTGATAACATCGTGGACCAACGCGATCACGGCACCGAGGCCGAACTGCCATTCAAAACGGAACCACACATAAACCAGAATGGCGAAAATGGCTGCAGCCACGGCCGACACACCATCCCAAAACAACTCGTCACTGATCTTTGGGCCGACAAACTCGGTGCGCCGGTATTCGATGGCTTCACCGAGCGCTACCTTGACCTTATTGACGGCGGCGGCCTGTGCCTTCTCGTCGCCTTCCTGACTTTGAATGCGGATCAGCACTTCATCAGGCGCGCCAAATTCCTGCAACCCAATCTCGCCGAGGCCGAGGCCCGACAAATCGCGGCGCATGTTCTGCACGTTGGCTGGACCGTCGGTGGTCTTGATTTCGATCATGATTCCGCCCTTGAAATCGATGCCGTAATTCAAGCCCTTGGAGGCGAACAGTCCGATCGAAACAACCGCCAGCAACACGGATGCGATGAAGAAGAACATCTTCCGATTGACGAAGCCGATGTTGATATCGGCGGGTATCAGGTGAAGTCCGCGCATGTCTCTATCCTAAATCGGCAACGTATCAGGGCGGGTGCGACGCAGCCAACTGACGACCAGCA
>CBFDEA010000511.1:0-1964 GCA_965603695.1 uncultured Rhodospirillaceae bacterium
GGGCACGGCAAACAGGCTATCGAAAAAAGTTTCAGGAATATCTTGCAGATTAGCAGTGCCGGTCAGAAATTTTATTTCATATGCCTCTGATTTGATGGGTATTTGTTTCTTGTTAGCTACGTCCACAACCACTGCGGCGTGAAGTGCGGCATAAATATAGTGATAGGCTCTGGGTAGGGAAACTTCGGCAATTCGTGCCGTTTCCGCATCTTCAATGTCGCGTACAGCCTCGACAAGATTACGCATGACGTTTTGAAACAGATCAACGTTTTCCTGCTGGCTTAGGGGCCAGACAAGACTGTTGCGCCACTGCGGATCGCCTTCTATGGCGGCAAGGTCCATGAAAACTATTGATGATTGTTGAGTTGAATTATCCATAACTTGGCGGGTTCAGAGCGGGTATCCATATTTCGAAAGGTCAAGCCCAGTTGCCAAAGCAAGGGCACGGTTATCCTCTGCATAATAATGAAGCAGTCGTTTCCTGCTTTCTTCACTAAGGATTGCCTTTTGCGGTTTAACGAGGCCAGCTGATGGAACGTATTTTGATTGAAACATTCCTTTATTCAGCCGCCACAACCACGGGGCGTTGGCCCGAAGCGAGAAGCCGGGTAAAAACCGTTTTCGTAAATCCCTGTAGCCCGCCTCAATGGTCGAGTATGTTTTTTCCAACTTGACCCCGTTCGGACTTAAGCGACGGTTCAATTGCCCGGCATCATATAGCAAACGCTTGCTCTCTTCTTCTTCTGCACCCAAAAATTCTGAAAGCTCTCGGCTGAATGCGGCTGGGTCTTCGAGCATTTGCTCGTACATCACGACTTTGACAGCAGATGGTGAAAAAACATCCTGGTAAAGGCGTAGCAAATCATGGTGACGATACTGGCGCAACATCCACTGCTGAGTATCATCGGCAAAGGTTGTTGGTTGGACGACTTTTTTAAGCCAGCCGTCAAACGACGGATCGCTGGTAATTCCTTTTCTACTGTAATGCCCATAAAGAGAAGGAACGCAGGTAAACTGGCTTCGGATCGTAATAAGTATTTTGGCCTGACCAAAAAGTTCTTTAAGGCGGGTCGCTACCAAGCCCCTGTCGGCAAGCAAGGCTCCAGATAGGCCTTCTTCAGAAATCAATACCGGATTTCCATTTTCTGGAAACTCAGTTTCAGAAAAAAATGTTTCCAGTTTTTTTTTATTTTCTTCACCGTCATAGGCAAGCGAATCAAGTCGCCAAACATTAGCGATAATGTCTTCACCAAGACGCCTTCCGGTTCCTGTCTGCGGGCCGCTTGATGCACTGGAAAATGGTTTCCCCAGATAGTTGATACCGGAATGATGGGCAAATACTTCGCGTTGTAGCATTGTTGTTGCTGTTCTCGCCATGCCGATATGAATGATCGTATTTACCATAACTTCGCCTTAGCGATCACCGTTTGTAAATGGTGCCTTGGTTCTTGCCATACTTTTAATTGCGCGCTTAAACGGCGCAGGCAACAGCCTAGCAATAAAATTGCGGATAATAATTCTAAGGCGCGGGGCAATCAGTAATGGAACAAGTAATTTCCGTCGCAAAGGTATTGTCTGCGATCTAATAATCCAGCGCGCAACCATAATAGTCCTTTGAAAATAATTATTACCATCCTTACCACGGGAAAAATCATCATCCGGGTTGCGCTCGGAAAATGTTTTCCGGTGCAGGGTTTTGCTAAAAAGCTGCTTATCAACATAACGCAATCCACCGGAAAGTGCGGCTATAGTGTTAAGCGGGCGATCACCGCCAAAATCATCGACCGGACAGTCTTCTAATATTTTGTCCAGCAATTCCTTTCTATAAAGTCCGCAGGTAAATAGGCTGTGCTTCATCTTTCGCACCGCTGTATCTGGCGTAAGCATGACTTGCACCATGCGGAACGGGCTCATGGTGTTTGGATTATAGTCATCATTATAGTGGATGGTTTTAAGGACCTCCC
>CBFDEA010000512.1:0-1945 GCA_965603695.1 uncultured Rhodospirillaceae bacterium
GTGGCCATCAAGCAAGGAGCGATGGGTCGCCGGGTTAAGTAGGCGATGACTTTCGAATTGGCCGTGAACCTCAACCAGCGTGTCGCCCAACTGACGCAGCAGACCGACGCTAATGGCCTGATCGTTCAAGTAGGCACGGGATCGGCCGTCAACGCCTAAAGCGCGGCGCAAAATCAACGGCTCGTTCGGGTCGGTATCCAGGCCGCCGTCCCCTGCGACGGACCACGCGGGGTGATCGTGCGTTAGGTCGAACGCCGCCGTGACGACGGCTTGATCCGCGCCGTGGCGAACCAACCGGGCTTCTGCGCGCACCCCCAGGGCCAGCCCCAAGGCATCGAGCAAAATAGATTTGCCCGCACCGGTTTCCCCCGTCAGCACCACCAGTCCACGACCAAAATCCAGGTCGAGGCGATCGATGAGAACAACATCACGGATGGAAAGGGTTCGCAGCATAGGATTACACGTCGCGGCGCCGGGTCACCAGAATTTGTACCAGGGGTCGTCCTCGTTTTCGGGACGAACCGTCTTGCCTTCGACGATCTCGTAGGAATCGATGTACCATTCGCTACCAGGGAAGTTATGGCCCAGCACCGCCGCCGCCTTTTGTGCTTCTAATATGATCCCCAACGCCGTGTAGGCTTCGACAAGCCGATGCAGGGCTTCCGGAACATGCGTGGTGGTTTGATAATTTTCGATCACGGACTTAAAGCGGTTGATCGCCGCAAGGTATTGGCGCTGGCGAAGGTAATAGCGCCCAATGTCCATTTCCTTGCCCGCCAGATGGTCGTGGGTCAGGTCCAATTTCAGCTTGGCATCGCGCGCATACCGGCTATCCGGGAACCGGGTGATCAGTTCGCGCAGGGTGTCCATGGCATGCTGCGTCATCTTCTGGTCGCGCGACACGTCGGATATCTGTTCGTAGTAACACAACGCTTTTAGGTAATGAGCATAGGGGACGTCGGTGCTGGAAGGATGCAGTTGGATAAAGCGATCCAATGCCAGCAAGGCGTCATCGTACAAGTTCGCCTTATAACTGGAGAACGCCGACATGATCTGCGCCTTCGTCGCCCACTTGGAATAAGGGTGCTGGCGTTCTACTTCTTCGAAAGCGGGAACGGCCAGTTTGTATTCTTCCGATTCCAGGAGATCAACGGCTTTGTTGTACAGAACGTCTACTGGTTCCTCGACGTATTCGGGCTCGTCGGATCCATCCGATGAACACGCACCGAGAAGGCCCGCCACGAGAACGACGGAAAGCAGGCTGCGAAGGCGGAAGGAATATGAAGTCATGCGCTGTGTTTATCTTCTTCGTGATTGTCTTTGTCGGTAACCCGGTTCCTCACCGCCCCGAACATCGGCGACTGTGACGGCGAGTATATCACGACCATCCCCGTGGGGAAGGCTGCTCTGCGGATCAAATGGGAGGTGGTCAAAAAAGAAGAAACGGCCCACATAAGGCCGTTTCTTGAAGAAACTCAATCCGTAAGTCGGAAACGATCAAGCGGTGGCCGCGTGCGGGCCCCACTGTGCGGCACCTTCGACGGGAACGTCTTCGTAGCACCAAGCTTCGGGATCGGCGAACAAGGCTCGCAGCAAGGCATTGTTGGCGGCATGACCGGAGCAAACACCGTTAAAAGCCCCCAGGATCGCGCCGCCTGCCAGATACAGATCGCCGACGGCGTCGAGGATCTTATGGCGGACGAATTCATCATCGAAACGAAGGCCGTCCTCATTGAGAATGCGGTCACCGCTGACGACGACCGCATTGTCCAAGGACCCGCCCTTGGCGAGACCGGCAGCCCACAGGGCTTCGACCTCGTGCATGAAACCGAAGGTCCGCGCGCGGGCGATTTCCTTCTTGAAGGTGCCATCGCGCATATCGATGCTCAACGTTTGGCGCTTGATGGCGTCACTGTCGAAGTTGATTTCGAAATCCAGGGAAAAG
>CBFDEA010000513.1:0-1940 GCA_965603695.1 uncultured Rhodospirillaceae bacterium
TGCAGGCGCTGCATGGCGGCGGCGTCAAGCTGGGTATCTGCACCAACAAGCCGGAAAAGACCACCTATCCGGTTCTCGACGCCTTTGGTTTACGCGACTATTTTCCCGCCATTGTCTGCGGGGACACCCTGCCATACAGCAAACCCGATAGCCGTCATGTTCATAAGGTCATCGACATGCTTGGTGCCGACGCGGCCTCGGCGGTGTTTGTCGGCGACAGCGAAACCGACATCGCCGCCGCCCGCAATGCCGGACTGCCCATCGTGCTTGTTTCCTACGGATACACTCTCGCGCCACCTGAAGGCCTTGGCGCGGATGTCCTGATTGATCATTTCAGCGATTTGCCTGAAGCCCTGAGAAGCCTCACTTAAATCCCATTATTGCAGGAACCCTTTAGAGCCTGCACGTCGGCCCGCCGAGCCGCAGTATAGCCTGCTGCGCGTCGCCTTCTGCCCAGTCCGCCAGGCTGCGCGACATGATCGCCCGGTAACCGACGCGGGCGATTTCCTGTGCGCAACCAAGTTCAACCAGGGCGCGCCATTGCAAATAACCACTCCAATTTTTGTCGCCGCTTAACTGAGCTGGCACGAACACCGTGCTCAAAATATGATTGATCCCCAAGCTCCGCAACTGACGGTAATACAACGCCGGGTCATTTGCCTCAGGCAAGATATTGACCTGAGCCTGGAATGCGATATTGGCGTAATAGTATGGAACGTCGATGTAATAACTTAATTGTCGATTGTTGATGAAAATTTTATCCGTCGGCCCAAGATGGCCGTTGATCATTTGAACCGATTGGTAACCGGCAAGATTTCGCTGCAGGAAAGCGTCTTTGCTTTCGTTTGAAAAAACATGCCGGGCGTAGTTAAGCGAGCTTGCGCCGTGGCCAGCCATTTGCAAACCTAAGCTCAGCATGAACGCAAGATAGAGCGGCTTTTCGGCACCGGCAGACGCCGCCCACCGACGCGCCGCAACGGCCATCAGTAGCAACGCCACAGGGTAGATCGGCAGCAGATGGCGGACCCGTTGGGAACTGCCGCTGAAAAACCACAGGCCATAGAACATCAAGACGATCAACGCCGCCTGAAGCAGCGGATGGGCCTTGATAGACCCGCGAAAACGCCAAACCCCGGCGAGCGTGAACGGCAGGATAAGCAACGCGAACAAGCCCAGGCCAGCGCGTTCAGAATCAAATATTTGAGACGTCGCAAACGTTGCCAGGAACGGATAGAGCAGGGACGAAAGCAGGGTAATGGGGCCGCTGCGCTCGCCGCTGAACAGTTGCGCCCGCATCGCCTGATTATGGGTGGCGTCCCAATATTGGGGGTTGCTGTAATCAAGGATGCCATAAAGAACAGGGAAAACCGGATCTCCCGTATGAATCCAGTTCCAAAAATACCACTGGAACCCAATCACCCCGACGCTTAACGAAAACAGGGTCAGTGCCGTCGCCCGACGCCGGTAGGTCAGGCAGGCCACCGTACAAGCCGCGGCGAACAACAACCCCGTATACTTGGCCCCGACGAACAGACCGGCGGCAAGACCGGCCAATACGGCGTAGCGCAACAAGCCACTTTCACGGCCCCTGATCAGGGCGCCCGCCGCAATAATGACAAAACCGGCGCTGCGCACCTCGATCTGCCCGGAACCGCCGCCGTAAAGAACGACGGGCGTGGTCAACCAGATCAGGGTAAGGGCCAGTGACCATGGTCGTTCGAGAAAACGGCGGCAGAGAAAGTACAAGGCCCACGCCACGGCCCATCCCGAGACCATGGTCCACAGGGTCATGGCCTGCTCGCCGCCGAGACCCAAGGCCGGGATATAGGTCATTTGCAGGAGCAGCGGGATCGCCCCATCGATGGCCCGGGGAATAAAGAGTAGGCGGCCTTCCTGCAAAAACAACTTTGGAAAGGCGAAATGATAGGCCATGGAATCGG
>CBFDEA010000514.1:0-1937 GCA_965603695.1 uncultured Rhodospirillaceae bacterium
TATCAGCATGTCGATCAAAAGTCGCTGCTCTGCCTCGAGCGGCAACCTGACAGTGAAAACGGCCAATTACGCTGGGAACTCAACTACGGCCGCTGCCTGCTGGCTGAAAACGCCGCCTTCAGCTATTGCCTCACCCTCGATGACGAACTGGCCATATTGAACAATCTTACCGGAAAACCCGTTTTAACCTTCTATATCCCCCATGTGGACCTCGCTGCCCAAAACAATGAAGACGCCTATATCTTCCTCGCCTCGAAAAACGGAAATATTCTCACCCTGAGGCCTAATTAATTAATATTTGCATAATCTTCGTTTTAAGGAATTGAATTTTGATAACGGCAGGGACCCAAACAAAAGCTTTAAACAAATGGAGTAGAAATGAAAGATATTAAAATTAAACGCGCCCTTGTTTCCGTCTCCGATAAAACCGGCGTGGTGGAATTCGCCCGCGCCCTGGCCGAGATGGGAGTCGAAATTATCAGCACCGGCGGCACCGCCCGCACCCTCACCGAGGACGGTATTAAGGTGATAGGCATCGAACAGGTCACCGGTTTTCCGGAGATGATGAACGGCCGCGTCAAGACCCTGCATCCCAAGATTCATGGGGGCCTGCTGGCCCTGCGCGACAACATCGAACACACCGAGGCCATGAAAGCCCACGATATTACCGCTATTGATCTGGTTTGCGTCAATTTATATCCCTTTGAGCAAACCATCGCCAAACCCGGCTGCACCCTGGAAGAGGCCATCGAAAATATCGACATCGGCGGACCTTCCATGGTGCGTTCGGCGGCCAAAAACCACAAATTCGTCACCATTGTCACCAGCCCCGATCAGTACCGGAAGGTTATCGAGGAAATGAAAAAAACCGGCGGCGTCGTCAGCGAAACTACCCGCACCGAGTTTGCCCGTTTGGCCTTCGCCCTGACCGCCGCCTACGATTCGGCCATCAGCAATTACCTGAACGCCCAGGCCGGCGTCACCTTCCCGGAGACATTCACCCTCGCCCTAAAACGCGACCAGAACTTGCGTTACGGCGAAAATCCTCACCAAAAAGCCGCCTTTTATCGGCTGGCCCAGGACAGCGGCGAACGTGCCGTCGCCAACGCCAGCATCCTGGAAGGCGGTCGGCAAATCAGCTTCAATAACCTTATGGACACCAACGCCGCCTTCGAGCTGGTCAAGGAATTCGACGACCCAGCAGTAGTGGTCGTCAAGCACATGAATCCCTGCGGCTGCGCCGTCGATCCCGACATTGTGGAAGCCTACCGCAAAGCATATATCGCCGATCCGGTCAGCGCTTTCGGCGGCATCATCGCCATCAATCGCCCCGTCACCGTCGATCTGGCCGATGCCATCGCTGAATGCTATGCCCGCTGGGGCAAGGAACTCGGTGCCGCCGGCTTTTTTGCCGAGGTCATTATCGCCCCCTCGTTCGATCCCAAGGCGGTCGATTTAATCCGCACTCGCAAACGATGGGGTAAAGAGGACGTGCGCCTTTTAGAAACCGACGACATTCACAAAGAAGAGATTAATGCCGCCGAGTATGACTTTCGCTGCCTCGTCGGCGGAGCCCTCTTGCAACAGCGGGACCTGCCCGGCTGGGAGCCCGCCCAGATCAAGATCGTAGCTCGGCGTCAGCCCACCGGCGAGGAACTTACCGATCTGCAGGTCGCCTGGACCGTGGTCAAACACGTAAAAAGCAACACCATCGTCCTGGTCAAAAACCGGGCCGTCGTCGGCGTGGGCGCCGGCCAGATGAACCGCGTCGATGCCGGCATGCTCGCCATCCGCCAGGCCGGCGCCAAGGCCAAAGGCTCCGCGATGGCCTCCGACGCCTTCTTCCCCTTCCCCGACAACGTCACCCAGGCCGCCCAGGCCGACATCGCCGCCATCGTTCAGCCCGGTGGCTCCAAACAGGATGACCTCAGCATCAC
>CBFDEA010000515.1:0-1928 GCA_965603695.1 uncultured Rhodospirillaceae bacterium
CGGCGCCGGTTTCCACTTCCCCAAGGGCTACCTGTACGCGGCGATGGCGTTTTCCGCCTTCGTCGAATTTCTCAACACCCTGGCCCGGGCAAGGCGAAAACGCGCTACGTCCGCCTGAAGATGACCGACTGGTTGTTGGCTGGCATGGCGACTGTTTCTATATGGCTCAACGCGTGCCGGGCAGCGGCGGCGATCACGTCATCCAGATCGCGGATTCCCCACTGCGGGTCGCGGCTTCGCAAGCTTTCATCGAAGGCCTGATTGCTCGCTGCCGTGTGACTGCCGTCGATCTTGTAAGGGCCATATAGATAAAGCACGCCACCGACGCTTAAAGTGCGCCCGGCCCCGGCCATAAGCGCCTGCGTCACCGCCCAGGGCGAGATGTGAACCATATTGCAACAGACAATGGCGGCGGCCTGCGCGACGGGCCAAGGCGTGCGCAAAACATCCAGATCCAGGGGGTCGAGAAGGTTGTCGCTGGTCCCTTCCGCAGCCCAGGCGCTGATCGAGGCGCGGTCGTTTGAGTCCCTGGCGGTTGGCTGCCAGCTAAGGCCGCCGAGGGCCGGCGCAAAATAACTGGCATGCTCGCCACTGCCCGAGGCCACTTCCAACACCAGGCCTTCCGCAGGCAGGACGCGCTTTAGCACCTCCAGTATGGGATCGCGGTTCCTCAGGGTTGCCGGGGCATGTGATTTCATCATGACTAAAGAAGTAATCCCGGCCCCGCCGATGAACAAGGGAAAATCGCCCACGCCCTTGTTTTCCTTAAGCCCCTTGTGATAGGCAAAGGCTATGATAAAAAAATTGAAAGCCCTGCTCAGCCAGCGCCAAGGCAAGAACGCGGAAATCACCGCCGATGCCGCCACCCTAAAGCTTGCCGCCGCAGCGTTGTTGATGGAAGCCGCCTGCATGGACGGTCATGCCGATGAGCACGAGATTGCCACCGTCACCGCCTTACTCGCCGGACATTTCGGGCTGGAGCCAAATGAGGCCACCGAATTGACCGAGGCCGGACGCGCCGCCGTGGCCGAGTCCGTCGAACTCTACGGCTTCACCCGCACCATCAAGGACAGCTTTCATCACGAGGACCGGGTACGGATGATCGAAATGCTATGGCAGGTCGCCTATGCCGACGGAATTCTCCATGATTTCGAGGCAAATCTGGTGCGCCGCGTCTGCGGATTGATTTACGTTCCCGATCGCGAAAGCGGCGAAGCGCGCAAACGGGTGCTTGAACAACTTGACTTAAACAGTGCAGACGTTTCATAAACCCCTTAGCTGTTTTATTTGAGACTTTTTTCGGAGATTTCCATGACCTACGTCGTCGTTGAAAATTGCATTAAATGCAAACACATGGACTGCATCGAAGTCTGCCCCGTCGATTGCTTCTACGAGGGGGAGAACTTCCTGGTCATCCATCCTGATGAATGCATTGACTGTGGCGTTTGCGAACCCGAATGCCCGGCCGAAGCGATTTTACCCGATACCGAGGACGGCCTTGATAAATGGCTGGAAATCAACGCCAAGTACGCCCTGGAATGGCCGAACATCACGCGCAAGGGTATCCCCCCCGCCGATGCCGCCGAATGGGACGGGAAGCCCGACAAAGCAGCGCTTTTGAGCCCCAATCCAGGTAAGGGCGACTAACGCAATCTGCCCTCTGTGGGGGTGTTTTTTTCCTGAAAATGTGTTATATTAGCTTTTCCGGCCAAGGGTTCTTGGCCGGTTTTGGCTGTTTGGCACTGAATAAAGAGAATTATAGAAGAAGCGTCATCAGAAATTGAAATCGCTGTTTGCCCCATGAAGGCATTACCAGGACTTTCCCAGACCCCTTATTTCCCAGTGCCGCCCGTTGATCGGTTGGGAATTTTGCGAACCGGGAACCCCATGCAAAGAGAATTAGAAGGGTAAATATGGCTAAGGAGTTG
>CBFDEA010000516.1:0-1922 GCA_965603695.1 uncultured Rhodospirillaceae bacterium
GCGCCACAGGGCGGCGATGTGTTGCTGGTTTATGGTCATCCGGCAAGCACGGCGGAAGGCCAGGACGGCTATTTCGGCGACCTGATGAAGTCCCTGCCGGATTTACGGCGCGTCTTTCATGTCGACTGCCCAACTGGGCGGGCCCTTGAGCTGGCGGCTGGTGGCCGAAGCGTCAGCCTGCATGGCTGGGGACGGCTGAGCGATCTTGCGGGGTTGATTTTTGCTCGCTGGACGCCCGCAAAGGAATTCTTAAGCGGAGAAAACGGCTGGCTGGTGCGTCGCGCCGCAGCCCGTGAAGGCGGCACCGCGCAAGGTGCGATGATCGCCTGGCAACAAAAATGCCAACGCCGCTGGCTGGCGGAAACAAAGCCGCATAGCGTCGCCTGGCCGTGGGAAAATCATGCCTGGGAACGCGACTTCGTGCGCGCCGCCCGCGCTGGGGCTGTGCGCACCATCGGTTATCAGCATTCGGTGATCGGCCATCAAATGCTCAATTACGCGCCGGCCTCCAATCCCGACGACCTGGCCTCCATACCCGATGTGATTTTGTCTAGTGGGGCGGCGACACGCGACAGGCTTTTGCAATGGGGGATCCCCGGCGCGCGTCTGGATATCGGCGGGGCTTTGCGGATAGCAGAAGTTAAAGCCATGCGCTGCGATCCCGCTGGCCTGATATATATCGCCCTGCCGTTTGATAAGGAAACGGCCCGGCAAATGATCGCCGCCGCCCGCCCGCTGATTGCTAAGGGCTTTCGCTTCGTGATCAAAGATCACCCCATGTCGCCGTATCATTTTACCCCGGAAAAAGGTTTGCAGCGAACCGACAAGCCATTTTTTGAACAAGCCGCCTTGCGCGCACTGGTCTATGCGGCGACAACCGTTGGCCTGGAATCCGCATTGGCTGGCGTGCCGACGGTGCGCTTTCGTCCGCAGGGAAAATTGGCGCTCGACATTTTGCCCGCGGGCATAGACCTGCCGGTCGCCGAGGGTGATAATCTTGAGCAGGTCCTGCTTGCCGCATCGCCACCCGCTATCAACCGTGACCGGGTATTCTCGCCCGTTAATATTGAATTCTGGAAAAGGGCATTCGCACATGACTGATCCGTTTCGTAATCCACTGAAAACGAAATTATCGCAAGGCAAGCCCTGTATCGGGGCGTGGCTGACAAGTGGCTCTGCGATCAATGCCGAAGCCATGGCAACGCTGGGCTTCGACTGGCTGTGCGTCGATATGGAGCACGGCTCGAGCGATATCAGCCAGGTTGAAGCGGTGTTTCTGGCGGCCGAACGCCACGGCGTTGCGCCGATGGTCCGGATCGGCAATATGGATGGCGATTTGGCCAGGCGGCTACTTGATCTTGGTGCCGCGGGGATTATCGTTGCGGCGGTCGAAGATGCCACGGCCTTCGAAAGTTTCGCGCGTTATTGCCGGTACGCGCCGGATGGCCACCGCGGTGTCGGCCTTTCGCGGTGCAATAAATGGGGCGATGACTTCGATGACTACAAGGAAAACTTTTCCCCGGTCCTGGTCCCCATGGTCGAAACCCGGCGCGGCGTCAGTGCGGCAGCCGCTCTCGCCGCCTTAGGCATGGTCGATGCCCTGTTCCTGGGGCCATACGATTTATCGTCCGATCTTGGTTGCGTCGGGGACTTCAAGGCGGCGGACTTTATTGCCGCCGTCGATGCCGTCCGCCAGGCTTGCGTCGGTAAAGCGCTGGGCATTCATCAGGTGAAACCGGATATTGGCGAGCTTAAGGAGCGTATCGGCGAAGGCTTCACCCTGCTCGCCTACGGCACCGATGTGGTCGCCATGCGCCACGCCCTGGACGGTGTGCGGGACATTAATAAATGACCAAACCCGTTTGCATTATTCCGGCCCGCATGGGTTCCAGCCGCTATCCCGGTAAACCGCTGGAGCCGAT
>CBFDEA010000517.1:0-1919 GCA_965603695.1 uncultured Rhodospirillaceae bacterium
CGCCTCACAAGCAGGGGGACCATACCGGAAGGATAATGATGAAGCTCGAGGACATCATTCTGGACGAGATGCCGTCCGTGGTCCTGGTCCAGGGGGATACCAACACCACTCTGGCGGGGGCGCTGACGAGCGTGGCGGTCGACGAGATCCGGGGCCTGGTTGCGACCTTGAATACGCACGCCATCCAGGATCGTTTTGTTACTTTGCAGACGGCGGACCTTTCCCACGGCAAGCCAAACCCTGACATGCTTTACAAGGCCATGGCCGAAACCGGAACCGACGCCCGTGCCACCGTGATGATTGGCGACACCAGCTTCGATATGGAAATGGCCCGTAATGCCGGCACCTTGGCTGTCGGCGTCGCCTGGGGATACCATGAAGTCGAAGAGCTGATCCAGGCTGGTGCTCACCGGGTCGTTGAGCGTTATGACGAACTTCCTGAAGCCATCGAAAACCTGATGCTGGCGGGCGCGTAATGGTCGATCCCAAGCGCTTTTTTAAAGAAGCTGCGCTCGCCCAGGTTGATGGCGGATACACCATTGAACTTGACGCCAGGGCCGTGCGAACACCGTTAGGTAAAGCCTTTATCGTACCGGGCAGACCCCTGGCCGAAGCCATCGCGGCGGAATGGCAGGCCCAAGGCGAGACCATCGACCCGTCATCCATGCCCCTGGGCGGTTATGCCAACACGGCCATTGACCGGGTCGGCATGGAACGGCCTGCCGTCCTTGCCAGTTTGTTGCATTACGCTGAAACCGATCTGCTCTGTTACCGGGCCGAACAACCCGCCGATCTGGCAGACAGGCAGCTTCAACAGTGGCAACCAATTCTCGATTGGGCGGCAGAGGCCCTGGGCGTGCATCTTAAAGTCACGACCGGCGTCCTGCCCATAGCACAACCATCTGAAGCCCTGGAAGCGATCGCGCGCAGTTTGCAACAGCTGGACGATATGACATTGACAGCCATCGCCAGTCTGGCCGCCGTAGCGGGTTCATTAATCCTGGCCCTGGCGGTAAGTAAAGGTCGAATAGATGCCGAGCAGGCCTTTGCGTTAGCCCAGTTGGACGAGTCCTTTCAGAGCGAGCGTTGGGGCATCGATGGCGAAGCCCAGGCAAGCGCACAACAGCTAAAAAACGATATAACCTCGGCTGTTTTGTTTTTATCGCTTCTCAGACAATAGTCGCTGGTGCAAAATGGGCGAACTGCCTTAAGAGGAATTTTCTATGCACGAAATAATTCGGCAACTTGAAGAAAAACGCCAGCTTGCCAGACTTGGCGGCGGCAAGGCGCGTATTGAAGCGCAGCATAAAAAGGGCAAGCTTTCGGCCCGTGAACGTATCGAGTTGCTGCTTGACCCCGATTCTTTCGAGGAATGGGACATGTTCGTCGAGCATCGTTGCAGCGATTTCGGCATGGAAAAACAGACCACCCCTGGCGATGGTGTCGTCACAGGTTATGGCACGGTTAATGGCCGCCTGATCTTTGTCTTCTCACAGGATTTCACCGTCTTTGGCGGTTCGCTGTCGGAATCCCATGCCGAAAAAATTTGTAAAATTATGGATCAGGCAATGAAGGTCGGTGCCCCGGTGATCGGGCTCAATGATTCAGGCGGCGCGCGCATTCAGGAAGGCGTCTCTTCCCTTGCCGGTTACGCGGAAGTTTTCCAAAGGAACGTGCTGGCCAGCGGCGTGGTGCCGCAAATTTCGCTGATTATGGGTCCTTGCGCTGGCGGTGCCGTTTATTCGCCGGCTATGACGGACTTCATTTTTATGGTTAAAAATACGTCCTACATGTTCGTCACCGGCCCGGATGTCGTAAAAACCGTGACTCATGAAGAAGTCACCCATGAGGAACTGGGCGGTGCGCTTACCCATACCAACAAGTCCGGTGTTGCCGACAAGGCGTTCGACAATGACGCC
>CBFDEA010000518.1:0-1913 GCA_965603695.1 uncultured Rhodospirillaceae bacterium
TGTTGGTGTATTCGTGGGTTTCCCCGGCGACGGAAGCCTTCAAGTTGTCACCGGTCGGGCCAATCGGCAAGCCGGTAGCCGGATCACCGGTTTCCTCGAGAAATTCCAGATGGCCGTGCGCATGCCCGGTTTCACCTTCGGCAGTCGAACGAAAAACCGTGGCGACATCGTTGTAGCCTTCAATGTCGGCCTTTTGGGCGAAATACAAGTAACGACGATTGGCCTGGGATTCACCGGCAAAGGCGTCCTTCAGGTTCTGTTCGGTTTGTGAATCTTTCAATGCGGGCATTTATATTTCTCCTGGTTGGGATTTATAGTTTCTCGGACTTCAAGTCTCGGCGGCAAACAGGTCACCGCCAGCACTCACTAAATTCTGGCCATAATATGCGGTTGAATATAAGTCAAGTAACTTGATCTATTCTAAACTTTGCCATAAGCATTTGAAAATATTATATAAAATTACTTATCCACAACACGCACGACAACATCTATACTTTTTATTGCCATGCCTTCGGGTGCTTGGGGAATCTTGGTCATGGAAATCATCTCGTCATTGATATCCATGAGCTGGCCATCTTTTTCGAAATAAAAGTGGTGATGGTTGCTAGTGTTGGTGTCGAAGTACGAGCGCTGGGCATCGACAACGATTTCCCTGAGTATGCCGGCTTTGGTAAACTGATGCAGGGTATTGTAGACAGTTGCCAGCGACACCCGCATTTTCTCTTTCTGGGCCTCGCCGTGTAATGATTCGGCCGTGACATGGCGATTTTCGCCGCCAAATAACAACTTGGACAAGGCCAAGCGCTGGCGCGTTGGGCGCAGCCCAGCTTCTTTGATCTGATCGAGAAAATGACTATAGGGGCGCATGTGTTTTTTCCACTTTTTTATTTACGAGGCCGAGCCTAAGGCCCGATTCCATTTAATTACACGACACTAGCAATAAGTTTGGAATAACCCAAGTTTGAAAGTGTCTTTTATCCATATTTTTTTTATGGGATTGAAAGGTAAGCGTTTTGCGTGCCCTCAATCGCCACTGACGAGGCGATCGACGAGTTGTTGGACGCTCGGCACGAAGCCGTCTTTGTAAAAAGGGTCGCTGCCAAATTTATAGGCGTTGTGACCGGAAAACATCAAATTATCCTCAAGCGGTCCGCCATGGGCAATATCCTGCAAGGTTTTCTGAATGCAGAACGAGCGCGGGTCGGCGCGCTTGCCGGTCGTCCCGGCTTCCCCTTCCGACCAGTTGGAGAAGCGGCACTGGGAAAGACAGCCCATGCAATTTTGCTGATCGGTGACAATCTGCCGGGCTTGCTCCGGGGTGACGAAAACGACGCTGTCGTCCGGCGTCTTCATGGCTTCGCCATAGCCCTCGGCGATCCAGGCTTGCGCCTTAATCTTGTCCGCTGGACTGAGGTAAATGGGCCTGCCGCGGGCGCCGACGGGCAACGCGTCTTGCATGTCCCCCTCTGCGGCCCGCCCGTAAGCCACCTGGCGGATGCTGCGTTGCTCCAGCTCATTGAGCAAATTATTGCGAACGGCGGAAGAATAGAAACCGGTCGGGCTGAATTTATTGAGGAAAATATCGCCTTCTTTTAAGCCCATCAATCTGTCTTGCCAGGCCTTCGATACCGGGCTTTCTTTCGTCAGCAAAGGGCGAGTGCCGAATTGAAAGGCGATTGGCCCTAAGTCTGGATTGCCGATCCAGTCCTGCCATTCACGCAAGTACCAGACCCCACCGGCCATGACGATCGGCGTGTTATCGAGTCCGAATTCACGCATAACCTTGCGCAATTCGACAATCCGCGGATAAGGGTCTTGCGGCGTTTCCGGGTCCTCGACATTGCTCAAGCCGTTATGGCCACCGGCCAGCCACGGGTCCTCGTAAACGACGGAGCCGAGAAATTCCGCGTGCT
>CBFDEA010000519.1:0-1913 GCA_965603695.1 uncultured Rhodospirillaceae bacterium
AATGACTTCAACATCACCTACACATGGGACGATGAGGTCATAGAAAATTATGGGACGATTAGTACGGGTATCGGGACCACGGGCGATTATACCCCGGCATTACTGGATGATCGGTTGGCCGATCCGACGCTGGCGGCGAGACTCGACCTGACGTTCCTGCAATGCCTGTTGCGTGGCGTCGCCATCAATCACGGCCCCGACTTCCGGGTAACCGACGATAGCCTCAGAAGATTCCAGAACAAGGGCGTGTTCCTGTTCCTGGTTGCGACAGACTTCGCCAACACCGTCGCCGAAAGGTTCGCGAAAGCAAACTAAGCCGCATCGCGCCCGGCTTGAAGATTTCTTGCAAGGGCGGCGTCGACCTCGATTGACCACCTGACAAGTTCAAGAAATGCGAGCACGCCCGATAGATGCTGTTTAACTCACACGTTTTCATATTCCTTTTTTTGCCGATTGTGTTCATCGGCTTCAGGCTACTCAGCCGCCATGCGTCACTGGATGTCGCGATCGCCTGGCTGGTCGTTGGCTCGCTGGTTTTTTATGGCTGGTGGAATCCGGCTTACCTGTGGTTGATTCTGGGCTCCATTGGGTTCAATTACGGGGTCGGGGAATGGATGGGACGGCGCCATAAGGCGCATCGCAAGCCGCTGCTGGTTGTGGGTGTCGCCGGCAATCTTTTGGTGCTCGGATATTTTAAGTACTACGGATTTTTCCTGGACACGGTGGCGACATTTTCAGGCAGTGACGTTGTCGCAGAAAAAATCTTGCTGCCGCTGGCCATATCGTTTTTCACATTCCAGCAAATCACCTACTTGGTCGATCTCTATCAGGACAAGGTCGAGGACCACAATTTTCTTCATTACACATTGTTCGTTACATTTTTCCCGCAGTTGATTGCCGGGCCGATTGTTCACCACACGGAAATTCTTCCGCAGATTAAGCAGTCCAGATTCATGCGCCTCTATTGGGGCGATTTGGCCAAGGGTCTGGCGGTATTTTCGATCGGCCTATTTAAGAAGGTCGGCATCGCTGATCAGGTGGCGCTGCATTCGACGCCCATTTTCGATGCGGCGGCAACCGGTACGTTCCCGGCCCTTATCGAATCCTGGATGGCGGCTATCGCATACACGTTTCAGATTTATTTCGATTTCTCCGGCTATTCTGACATGGCCATCGGGTTGGCGCTGATGTTCGGCATCGTCCTGCCGTTGAATTTTGAGTCGCCCTACAAGGCCGCCAACATCATCGACTTCTGGCGGCGGTGGCATATGACCCTGTCGCGGTTCCTGCGCGATTATCTGTACTTCCCACTGGGCGGAGGACGGCTCGGCAACGGGCGGCACTTCGCCAACATCATGATCGTCATGCTGCTGGGTGGTCTGTGGCACGGTGCCGGGTGGACCTACGTCGTCTGGGGCGGGCTGCACGGTCTTTACATCGCCATTAACCATGGCTGGCGACAGCTGCGCCCCGGTGAGACGGGTATTGTCGAGGCCTATATGGGTCGGTCGCTGACCCTGTTGGCGGTGATCGTGGCGTGGGTGATTTTTCGGGCCGAGGGATGGGATGCCGCGACATCAATGTTGTCGGGGATGGCAGGCCTGAACGGAGTGACGCTGAACTACACCCATTTTGCCCCCCTGAATGCTATCTGGCCGATTGGGGATTGGCTAGCGGCGAACGGCGTGCGCTTCGATATTATTCCGGCCTTCGCTGGCCGCGGGCAGGTTCTGTTGTATGCCGCCCTGCTTGGGGTGGTTTGGTTCTTGCCTAACTCGCAACAAATCGTCAGCCTGCACCGGGGCCGCAAATTGCAGGGGCTGTCAATGGTTCATACCCGCCGCAGTTGGTGGAATTGGCAACCGTCGGCGGCGTGGGGGATCGTTGTGGCGAGCCTTTTTCTTGCCGGGGTC
>CBFDEA010000520.1:0-1912 GCA_965603695.1 uncultured Rhodospirillaceae bacterium
GGGGCCAGCTGTCGATAGGGGGGGCGGTCGAAAGAATGACTGAATTTGCCGCCCTTTCAAAAAAATATCCCTACGCAAAGCTTGTCTTTACAAGTGGTTCGGGAAAACTTCTGACTCAAGATATTAAAGAAGGCGACGCCATCGGTCCGCTATTAGTGAACCTTGGCGTCGATCTGAACAGGCTGCAAATCGAAAACCAGTCGCGCAATACCTATGAAAATGCCCTGATGTCCAAACAGCTGGTTAATCCAACTCCCGCGGAAACCTGGATTCTCATCACTTCGGCTTTCCATATGCCGCGGACTGTCGGCATATTCAGGCACGTGGGCTGGCATGTGCTTCCTTATCCGGTCGATTTTGATTTCAAGGGCGAACCGGTTTACGCGCCGACCTTTAATTTGTTGGGCGGTTACGGTTATTTGTCGCGGGCCATCCATGAGTGGCTGGGACTTTTTTTCTATTGGCTTACGGACAAAACAGACTCGCTATTCCCCGGCCCTGAAGACGAGACGCTCTAAACACTCTCGCCATTGTCTGATTATGGCTTTCGCCATTGTCTGATTATGGCTTTCGCCATTGCCCTGCCATGGAAGGGTTGCCATAGTTTGCAGGTGCGATTCGCGAACTTAGGGTAAATCATCATGTTTTCAAGATCACTAAAAGGCACGGCGATAGTATTTGTCTCGGCACTTTTTTGCCTGGGCGCGGCCACCCCGGCCATAGCCGAACCGGTGCCTTTTCCCCAGTGGCTCAAAGAACTGCGCGCCGAAGCCTCGCAAAGCGGTATTCGCGAAGAAATCCTGAGTTCCGCCTTTGATGGCATTAAACGGATCCCCCGGGTTATCGAGCTTGACCGTAAGCAACCTGAATTCTCGCTGACATTCGCCCAGTACATGCAACGGGTCGTGCCAAATTCACGGGTTCAGAAGGGGCGTAAAAAACTGGCCGAAAATAAGGCCCTTCTTGAAGAGGTTGGCAAAAAATTCGGCGTCCAGCCCCGCTTTATCGTCGCCTTTTGGGGGATTGAGACGGATTTTGGCCGCGTTACAGGCGGTTTCAAGCTAATACCGGCCTTGGCCACGCTGGCCCACGACGGACGGCGCAGTAAATATTTCCGCAAGGAATTGATTAATGCCCTTAAAATCCTCAATGGCAATCACATCAAGACCAAAGACATGGTCGGTTCATGGGCCGGGGCCATGGGGCAGTGTCAGTTCATGCCGTCGTCATTCCTGAACTTTGCTATTGATTACGATGGTGATGGCCGCAAGGATATCTGGACGACGAAAGCCGATGTTTTCGGTTCGGCAGCCAACTACCTTTCGCGTTCCGGCTGGAAAGCCGATCAGACATGGGGCAGGGCGGTGACCTTGCCCGCTGGCTTTAATCCTGAATTGGCCAACCTGAAAGTCGTCAAGCCGCTCGCCGAGTGGAGCCAGTTGGGGGTTCTCAGGGCTGACGGCAGCGCCTTGCCAACACGAGACTTGCAGGCATCCATCGTTTTTACCGAGGGGCCGGGTAGTGCGGCTTATCTGATTTACAATAATTATCGAACGATCTTGAAATGGAATCGTTCAACCTATTTTGCCGTTGCCGTTGGCACCCTGGCCGACCGCATCGGCGGCAGTTAAAAAGCAAAATCAATTAACATTTGCTTTACCCCCACACCATATGGTGTGGCTAATATTAACTCACCGCAAAATGAGGGCGGCCCACCATGATTCCGCAACGGGCACTTATCAATCTGGCCGTTTTGTTGTTCGTCGCGACGCTGCTTGGTGCCTGCGCGGAAACCCAGTTCATCGCCCAGACTGTTAAACAAGTCGCCAATAAAAGCGAAGAAAAGAAGCAGACCTCGTTCGGCAAATACAAGATTGGCAACCCCTATCAAATCAAGGGTGTCTGGTACTAT
>CBFDEA010000521.1:0-1903 GCA_965603695.1 uncultured Rhodospirillaceae bacterium
GTCGCAGCCGCTACCGCAAGCGACGATCCGGCCACTGATTTCATGGCCCAGCGTCAGCGGCAATTCATGATTAGTGCGCACACCGTCGTACAAATAGCCAAGGTCGGTATGGCAGACCCCGCACCCGGCGATTTCGACGCTGACCTCTCCGCCTCCCGGTGTCTCGAGATCAAAATCCTCGCGACTCAGCGGCGCGTTCACGGCGGTCATTAGCCAACGGTGTGCAGCGATTGTCATAACCTATGCCATCCCTGTTTCGTCTTGGTCTTTTTTGCTTGGCTCCCCTGACAATCCCCGAAAAAGCGCCGGGAATTCCCACCGGATACTTAAATCAATAATTCGGTATGTTAATACCGAATTAAGGCAGAGTCCATATTTAATTCATGGCCTTCCTTATGTCGGCAGTACTGGCGGGTCCGGATCTTCGTCCCAGTCGTCTTCGGGCCGCGGGACTTTTGACTGCCATTGGGCGATCAGGTCGATATGGTGCTGTTCTTCTTTTTCGAACTCGGCGGCCAGGTCCCGAACGGCTTGATCTTTAGATGATTTCCCCACCTCGGCGAAGAAAGCGACGGCTTTTTCTTCGGCCCGGCGGGCCAGCTTCAAGGCGTGATAAGGCACCATCATGTAATGAACTTCGCGCGCGCCGGTCACATTCAGCCCGCTGTCATCAAAATTCTTTAAGTCCCACGGCGCGATATGCGGGATGTCACTGTCGCCGATATGCTCCTCCACATAAGTCAGGTGCTTTTTTTCATCTTCGGCCAGTTCCCTGAACAGTTCGGCGACTTCGTGATTGTTATGGACTTCCATCTGTTCGGCCAGGTCGACATAGCATTCATAGGCTTCCCGTTCCATGACCCGGACATGGGCGAGCAGTTCTTCAACGGTTTCGATGGTTTCACTCATTGCACTGTCGCCTCCCTTACTTAATTGTTGTTTTGGGCATTATACCACAAATTGCGCGTCCAGGCTCGCCGGTTGCCCGGCGCCGCCTTTGTCATCCAGATGGAACGGTTCGCGGTGGCCGATATAAAGGATACCGGTGTTAAAACCATCATCGGTCATTAGCCGCCGGGCCGCCCTGCCGATATCTTCCGTCGGATCGACCGGGGCCGCATGGGCCTTGGTTTTCCATTCCCGCTGATCGGGCCGGAACGTGACGCACGGACTGAGAATTTCGATAAACGAAAATCCGGGGTTCCGGATTGCTTCGACGATCAGTTTCGCCGACCCGTTGGGATCACCGGCAAACCCGCGGGCAATGAAGTTCGCACCGGACGCGAGCGCGATGCCGAGCGCGTTGAAAGGCCGAAGCCCCGTCCCCCCCGGTGCCAGGGCGCTGTCCCAGTCGGGTTCGGTGGTCGGTGACGGCTGACCCTTGGTCATGCCGTAAACCCGGTTATCCATGACGATGTAAGTCATATCCACGTTGCGTCGACAGGCATGCAGGAAATGGTTGCCGCCGATGGAAAATCCGTCGCCATCACCGCCGGTAACCAGAACGGTCAGTTCCGGACGCGACAGTTTCAGCCCCGTCGCCAGCGCCGTGGCGCGACCATGAACACCGTGAAAACCATAGGTATTGAGATAGGCCGGTATGCGCGATGAACAGCCAATACCCGAAATAACGGCGACGTCTTCTGGCGGCAAAGCCAGCTCGGTCAACGCCTTGGTGATCGATGACAACACCGAATAATCGCCACAGCCGGGGCACCACACCGGCTTGACATCCGACTTGTAATCCCGCGCCGTTAGCGCAGGGGCAACCGGTTGGGTGCTCATGATCGGCTCCATCTTTCTATCTCTGCGACAAGTTCGGCGGCCCGGTAGGGCAACGGCCCGGATCGGCAATAACTGGCGACCGGACAGGGCAGGTCAAAGTACCCCTTCAGATAATGAT
>CBFDEA010000522.1:0-1899 GCA_965603695.1 uncultured Rhodospirillaceae bacterium
GAGAACCTTGATCGAGGTCGCGGCGATGACCGGTGCCAGGGTGTTCGAAAAAAGATACGGCCTGGAGCGTTGCCGCAGCCAATCGATGATTGGCGCACGGCCACTGGTGAAGCCCCCCGAGGCCCCGCCAAGTGCCTTGCCAAGGGTGCCGGTGATAATGTCGATGCTGTCTTCAACTCCCCAATAGGCGGGTGTGCCGCGCCCTTTGTCGCCCATGAAGCCGACGGCGTGGGAATCATCGACCATGACCATGGCGTCATAACGCTTGGCCAACGCACAAATTTCGGGAAGATTGGCGAGAATACCATCCATCGAAAACACGCCGTCCGTGGCGATTAATCGGTAACGGCATGAAGCGGCCTGCTTCAGGCAGTTCTCCAGATCGGCCATATCGTTGTTGGCATAACGCAAACGCTTGGCTTTCGACAGGCGAACGCCGTCTATAATGCTGGCGTGGTTGAGGGCATCGGAGATAATGGCGTCTTGCTCGCCGAGGATCGTCTCGAACAAACCGGTGTTGGCATCGAAACACGATGAATAGAGAATTGTCTCCTCGGTGCCAAGGAATCCGCTGATCCGCTTTTCCAGGTCCTTGTGTACGCCCTGGGTGCCACAGATGAAGCGCACCGAAGACATGCCATAGCCATATGTGTCGAGGGCTTTTTTGGCCGCCGTTACAATGTCGGGGTGATCGGCCAAGCCAAGATAATTATTGGCGCAAAAATTCAGCACCGTCGCGGTTTTACCATCTTCGGCGACGGTAATCGCCGAATTCTGCGGCGAAGTGATGACTCTCTCGTTCTTATAGAAGCCTGCCGCTTTCAAGTCGGCCAACTGTTTTCGCAGATGTGCCTGAAAATCTTCGTTCATCGCAGCCTCCTAAGTTTTATACCCCGGTTCCGGATTATGGACATTGACCAATATCATTCCGTCTTAAAAGAAACTTGCCTATTATGTAATGACAATTACTTCAGGAAATGGCGGGAAATTTCACCAACTTGCCTATCATGTCATGATCCATAACAATCGACGAATCGGATCAAGACACAATGACATGAGCCGGAGCGATAGCAACGATCATGACCGAAGTTGTCAAACCACTTAAGCCGGAAGACCTGTATACAACGACAGACCCGGCATCTTTCAAATTTAAAACGACGGCGGACCTGGCGCCGCTGGAAGAAATTATCGGCCAGAATCGGGCCGTCGAATCGGTCAATTTCGCCGTCGGCATGAAAAGCGACGGCTACAATCTTTTCGTCCTTGGCCCCGAAGGCTCCGGCAAGCAAAGCCTGGTCGAAAGCGTTCTCGCCGAACGCGCGGGCGTTCAGCCCGTTCCCAGCGACTGGTGTTATGTCAACAATTTTAACGATCCGCACCGCCCATTGGCCCTGGAACTGCCTCCCGGCAAGGGGCGGCCACTACAGACCGATATGCAAAGCCTGATCGTCGATCTGCGCTCGGCCATACCCGCCGCTTTCGAAACCGAAGATTACCGTAACCAGAAAGAAGCAATAGAGGAGCAACTGAAGAAAAAAAGCGAAGCGGCCTTCGCTGAATTTCAGGAGCAACTCAAAAAGATCGACATCGCCTTGATACGAACGCCGGTCGGACTGGCGCTCACCCCCGCCGCCGGTGACGAGGTTTTGAGCCCGAAAGAGTTCGAGGCGCTTTCTAAGAAGGAACAAAAGCGGCGCGCCGACGCCATGGCCGAAAAGCAGAAGGAACTGGAAGATATTCTCCTGGAAATTCCAAAATGGGAAAAACAGGCGCGTCAGCAATTACGCGAAAATAACCGCAAGGTTACCCAACTTGTCGTCGGCCATTTGATCGAGGATTTGAAAGAGACCTGGAAAGGAATTCCGGTCGTCCTCGAATATCTCGACGCCGTCAGTGTCG
>CBFDEA010000523.1:0-1895 GCA_965603695.1 uncultured Rhodospirillaceae bacterium
AAAGCACAATAAGCAGCACGTTGCCGGGGTCGGCGAAAAACCAGAATATTTTGGATAAATAGAAAAACATCAATGGTGATACCCCAATACCGCCCCAAAAAGCAAGTTAAGGCATTGATATCACGCTATTCCGTAGCACCGGCCCGTTCCAGAAGGTCGATCATTTCCTGGTAGAGATGACGATACTTCTGGCCGCCCTCCATGTCGAAAAACGCCAATTTCTGCCGCGCCTTAAGCAATGCCGTTTGGCCAATTTCATCACGGGCATTGACGCTGACGCCCAGTTCCAGAAGCATTTTAACGACATCCAGACTGGCCCCTTCCGTCGCCGTAATAAGCGGCGTTTGTTTAAGCGTGTCTCGGCAATCTAGGTCGACGCCCGGATGAAGCAGGGCGGAAAGTTCTGTCGGTTCGTCAAAAAAGGCCGCCGCATGCAGCGCAGAGCAGTCGATATGATCGGCCACTCCTGCTTTGGCAATGAAGAAAAACCCCGTAAAAATCAACGAGGCGACAATCCTGTAGTTGATAAACATTCACAAACGATATAGCGATGGCATTGCTCAAGTAAATCAAGAAGATATGAAAATCCAAAATAACACCTACAGCCGCGGAATACTGATGTCTGGTGCAGGCATGCTGATCATCAGTCCGGATGGCCTGTTGTTGCGGCTGGTTGGCGACGTTTCGACCTGGAACATAATTTTTTACCGCTCCGCTTTTATCGCTTTATCCCTGGTTATCTTCCTGTTGTTACGCGAACGCCGGGACATTTCCGCCATCTGGCATAATTTTGGCCGGGCCGGTTGGCTGTCGACCGTCCTGATGGTCGCCAGTAATTTGTCTTTTGTCGCGGCTATCACCAATACTTCCGTCGCCAATACGCTTGTCCTTGTCGCGACAATGCCATTTTTTAGCGCCGTTCTCGGCTGGATTTTAATCGGCGAGGCGGTCAAACCCAGGACCTGGGTTTCAATCGGACTTGCCATCGGCGGTATTATCATCATTTTTTCAGGCTCTTTGGGCGGCGGCAACTGGACCGGCGACCTGTTGGCCGCCTTCACCGCCTTTCTGCTCGGCCTTAACCTTGTGGTCATAAGGAAAGCGAAGGAAAGAGCCGTGACCATGCGGGCCTTGTGCATGTCGGGCGTTATCGCCGCTTTAATCGCGCTCCCCATGGCCGATCCTGCGGCAGTGACGTCGGTCGATATGGCGTACCTGATGCTGATGGGGCTGTTCATCATCCCCGTGGCGATGGTCCTGTTTCTCAGCGGTGCCCGCTACGCCCCGGTTGCCGAAATTGCCTTGTTGGCGCTCATTGAGACAGTCCTGGGGCCGTTCTGGGCCTGGCTTGGTGTCGGGGAGACACCAACAACGAACGCGCTTATCGGTGGCGCCATCGTTATTCTCGCCGTCGCCATCAATGCCTTAGTCGGAATGCGAAGCAATCACTATGCCAAACAACAACAATAAAGATCAGAGCCTGATTGGTGCCGCCGCCGCACTGACCGCATTCAGTCTGTGGGGTGTCTGTCCGCTTTATTTCAAGGCGGTTTCCCATCTTCCGGCTTTTGAGGTGCTCTCCCACCGCATTTTATGGACCGTGGTCTTCGTCGGCTTGATTATCGCGTTCAGTGGCCGCGGCCAGCATGTGCGTGCCGTCTTCAAAAATAAGAAACTTCTCGGCACGTTGGCGCTCAGTTCGTTGCTGGTGTCACTCAACTGGCTGGTTTTCATTTGGGCCGTCGGCCAGGACAGGGTCCTCGAGACAAGCCTCGGTTACTTTATCAATCCGTTGGTCAGTGTCGCCCTGGGCATGTTCTTCCTGAAAGAGAAACTGCGCCGCTGGCAATGGCTGGCCGTCGCAATGTCGGTGTTGGCCGTCGCCAACCTTATCG
>CBFDEA010000524.1:0-1887 GCA_965603695.1 uncultured Rhodospirillaceae bacterium
CGTCGCCGGGGAAACCCACGAATACACCGACATGTATCCGGGAATGGCCAAGACTGCCCGCGATGAAGGCTTCGATGAAATCGCCGACTGGTTTGAAACCCTGGCGAAGGCTGAAAAGTCGCACGCCGGACGTTTCCAGAAGGCCCTCGATACTCTCTAAACGGGCTTTTCGCTGAAACAATCAGGCGGGGGGTCCGGCATCGGGCCCCCCGTTTCTGTTTTGCTGTAAGACTAACTTCTAAAAAAGGACCAATCTCATGGGTGAGGGCAGCCTGGAAGCGCCAACCCGCCATGCTATTGACTGGCGGCAGGCTGATTTTTACGACCCAGAGAAACTTGATACGGAGATCCGACGGGCCTTTGACATCTGTCACGGTTGTCGGCGTTGTTTCAATTTGTGCGACAGCTTTCCACGCCTGTTTGATCTGGTCGATGAGTCAGAAACCGGTGAACTCGACAGCGTAGCCAGCGCCGATTTTAAGCCCATCGTCGATGCCTGCACCCTTTGCGACATGTGTTTTATGGTTAAGTGCCCGTATGTGCCGCCGCACGAATTCAATCTCGATTTTCCCCACCTGATGCTGCGTTACCGGGCGGTCCAGCATAAAAATGGCGAGATACCAAAGATCCAGCAGAGTCTCAGCGAGACCGATAAGAACGGCGCCAAGGGTTGCGCGATTTCGGGCATCGCCAATTGGGCCAGCAGTTGCTCAAATGGCCTGACCCGGCCGGTTATGCAAGCCGCCCTCGGTATCGACAAGAATGCCGCCCTGCCGCGTTTTAATAAAAAACAGCTCGGCAATCCGGAGCAGGCCTTAGTGCCCAACAAAGAGGCCCCGGCCTATGGCCGCAAGGCGGTCCTTTACTCGACTTGCACGGGGCAATATCATAATGCCGATTTAGCCATGGCGACGGCGCAGGTGTTGGCGCATAACGGCGTCGAGACGCAATTTGTCTATCCCGGTTGCTGCGGCATGCCGCAGTTGGAACACGGCGACATCGCCCGTGTCGCCCAAAGCGCTATAAAAGTAGCCGGCGAACTGGCCGAATGGATTGAAGCCGGATACGACGTCGTCAGCCCGGTGGCTTCGTGCTCGCTGATGCTGAAATTCGAATGGCCGTTGATTGAACCGGCGGACGAAAATATCAAAAAACTATCGCAAGCGACTTTCGATGCCAGTGAATATCTGGTCGATATTGCCGCTAAAGAAGGTATCGCAGATGGCCTGAAACCGCTGGTCGGTGGCATAACCTTGCATATCGCCTGCCACGCCCGGGCCCAAAACATGGGCCGTAAAGGCGCGGAAATGCTGAAATTGATCCCCGAAACAGAGGTCAAGGTGATCGAGCGATGCTCGGGTCACGGCGGCTCATGGGGCGTTTATAAGGATAATTTCGAGGTCGCCCTGAAAGTCGGAAAACCGGTCGCCCGCGACACCGCCAAGGAAGCGTCGCGCTTCGTCGTCTCGGAATGCCCGTTGGCCCGCGAACACATCTTGCAAGGCGTTGAAGTGCTGGATCCGGCGCAACCCGCAGCCCAACGCGACCAGGGCGGGGCCCAGGTCCAGCATCCGATCCAGCTCGTCGCACTTTCTTACTCAGGATAAATGAACAATGGCCCAAATACTTAAACGCGCCGATATTATGGATATGGATGCCTACGCAAGGGAGCGTAAGGAACGCCGTCGCGCCATTACGGAAATGAAAAAAAATCGCCGCCTCGCGATCGGTCCCGATGCGACGTGCTATTTTGAAAGCTACGCCACCATGTGGCACCAGATTCACGAAATGTTGTTCATCGAAAAGGGCGGCGACGCGCAGATTGAAGACGAATTGAGCGCTTATGCCCCAATGGTGCCAAACGGTCGCGAACTTGTCGTCACTCTG
>CBFDEA010000525.1:0-1886 GCA_965603695.1 uncultured Rhodospirillaceae bacterium
CATGCGGAACAGTTCGGTATCCATCGACATCGCCCAAAGCGCCGCCTGTCCATAGCCGATCAGGCAACCAAGCGGGAGTGCGGCGGCAATCAGCAGCGCCAGTTCGCCCAGCAGAATGTACGCGGCTTCACCCCGGGTGAAGCCGAGCACGCGCAGGCTCGCCAGTTCGCGGGCCCGCTCCGAAAGCGAAATGCGCGCCGAATTGTAAACAACGCCAAAGGCGATTATGGCGGCGAAGGTGATGTTGAAGGTGGCCATCACCCCGATGTTTTCCTCGACGGTTCGCCGGAAGCTCCGCACGATGACCTTCTGAATGGAAACGGAAGCGACGGACGGCATACTTTTAAGTTCGCGATAGAGCTCCTGCGCCTGCGCCTCATCAACGCGCAGGGTGGCGCCGGAAACCACGAAGGCATCGCCGAGCAGCCGGTTGAGCGCCGCCAGATCCATATAGACGGGATACGCGATAAGTTCCCCGACCAGGACCGTGACCGGCAGTTCGACGACGGGACGCCGGCCTTCCTTGACTTCGACCGTGATCATATCGCCGACGCCGACGTCCAGGATTTCGGCCATCTTGGTCGACATCGCCAATCCATGGCCTGGCAGTTTTATCGGCTTGAAGTCGGTGCCCAGGGGGCGGAACATGCTGGCATCGGGGCCGAGCCCATAAATGTCCACATAGTGTTTGCGATGACCGGCGATCAGGCGGACGGAGACGGAACGGTACGGTTCGGTGGCAAGGGCGCCGGGCATGCGGGCGACTTCCTCCATCGCCGAGGCATCCCGTACTTCGGTGAAGCGCAGCATCACATCCTGGCGTTGGGTCTGGAAGAACTGGGTGTCGACCAGCCGTTCAAGGGAGTCGAAGAAGAAAATGGCGCTAATCAGGATCGACACGCTGAGCGCCGTGCCGAGCACGCTGATGGCGGTGCGCACCGGCCAGCGAAGGGTATGGCGCAGGATCATGCGGCTGGGGGCGCTTAAGCCGCGCAAGCGCAGCAGACGCTCGACCCAGGCCGTCCGGTATGATGTCGGGGGTGGCGGCGTCATGGCGACGGCAGGCATCAGGCGTGCGGCGCGCCAAACGGAAATCAACGTCCCGGCCAGACCGACGGCGATGCTAATCAATGTTGCCGTGACGTAGACTGAGACATCGACAATGTAATAGAGGAATGGAAAACGGTAATAGTCGGTGTAGAGCTCCGTCATAGCACGGCCAAGCCAGGTGCCCGAGGCGATACCGACCAACAGGCCGAGTATGAGGATGGCCAGAACAAACTTGATATAGAGCCAGGCGACGGCGGCATCGGTGTAGCCGAAAGCCTTGAGAAGGCCGATCTGCTGGCGTTCGGTTTCGACCAGTCGCGAAACCACGATATGCAGAAGGAAGGCCGCGATGCCGAGAAACAACGGCGGCGCAAAGTTGCCCATGGTCCGCAGCTGGTTGATTTCGTTGGTGAGGAACCAATTGGATATCTGGTCCTTGCGCCCGTAAGCGCGGATGCCGCCATAGGGCTCCGTCAGCCTGTCCAGGGCCGTGATGATATCGGCCTCGCTGGCGCCGCGCTCCAGTGTCATCGTCGCCTCGGTGAAGGAACCGCCAAGGTCGAATGCCGCCTCCAGCGCCTCTTCGCCCATCCAGATGACGCCGAAGCGTTTGTCGTCGGGCACCAGCGCACCGGGGCCGAGGGCGTAGACGTATTCCGGTGACAATACGACGCCGACGATGGTCAGGGTGCGTTTGTGCCCGTTGATAATGGCGCCGAAGGTGCTGCCGGGTTCGAATTCATTGGCCTGGGCGAAGGCCTCGCTGACCAGTACCTCGTCGGGACGCCCCGACGCCAACAGCCGGCCCTGGCGCAGATGCAGCATGTTGAGCGTTT
>CBFDEA010000526.1:0-1865 GCA_965603695.1 uncultured Rhodospirillaceae bacterium
ATCGCTTAAACGCAACATGATCCTGCGCAAGCTGACCAAGCAGAAAAAACTGGAAGCGGCGGTATAATCAGGTACAGCCCGCCGGGAGATTGCCGCTCGATGACCCTTCGCCTTATCTATATGGGAAGCCCCGACTTCTCGGTGGCCGCGTTGGCGGCCCTGATTGAAGCCGGACACGACGTCGTTTGTGTCTATAGCCAGCCGCCCCGCCCTGCCGGGCGCGGCCAAAAGGAAAAACCCGGCCCGGTACATGCCTATGCGCTGGAACACGGTATTGCCGTGCGAACCCCCGTTTCTTTGAAAGACGAAACTGCACAGCAGGAATTTGCGGACTTGAAGGCCGATGTCGCGGTCGTCGCCGCCTATGGTTTGATCCTACCCCCGGCCATTCTGGCCGCGCCGCGACTGGGCTGCCTGAATATTCACGCCTCATTGCTGCCGCGCTGGCGCGGCGCGGCGCCGATCCAGCGGGCGATCATGGCCGGTGACGCCGAAACGGGCGTTACCATCATGGCCATGGACGCGGGGCTGGATACCGGTCCCATGCTGACAGGGGAAGCCATATCCATCGGGCAGGAAACTACGGCATCGAACCTGCATGACGGGCTCGCGGCGCTTGGCGCGAGGCTGATTGTTGAGGTGCTGGCCGATGTCGAAGCCTACCTTTTAAAGGCACGAAAGCAACCCGAAGACGGGGTCACCTATGCCGCCAAGCTGACCCGGGAAGAAGGGCGCATCGACTGGACGCTGACCGCCGATGATATTGAGCGCCGGGTGCGGGCATTGAATCCCTGGCCGGGCATCTGGTTTGAGCACGACGGCCGACGGATCAAGGTGCTGGAAGCCGAAACGGTAGATGGTAACGGAACCCCCGGCGAAGTCCTGGAGGGTGATCTCGCCATCGCTTGTGGCAGGGGCTGTTTGCGCCTGACCCGGGTTCAGGCCGCCGGACGCTCAGCCGTCAACGCGGCGGATTTTTTGCGTGGGTATGAGTTGGCCCCGGGAACCGTTCTGGCCTAATTCCGGCCTCAACCGGCGGGCCCGGACTTTCGAAGGGCCTTGATTTTCTCGATCCCCTGTTTCATTTCGGTCAAGATGAATTCGGCGCGTTTGACCGGGCCGCCGATGGCTTTTCCGGGAAATAGATTGTTCCAGGCCCCGGCTTTGACGCTTAAGGCACACAACACACCGCCGATGTTGGTGTGGTAGCTTTCGATCATTTTTTTGATCTTATCGAACCGTTCGGCCGATATTTCGCGCCACATTTCACGGGTTTCACTGTCAAAGCTGGAAAATCTGGCGTTTATGTCGGCGATCAGGCCGGTGATGGTTCTTTCCATGACGTCGCAGGTGTCCATCAGATTCTTGTCTTGCTGTAATTGATGGTTGCCGCGGATTTCACCGAGAGAGTCTATGAATTCATTGAGCACGGGTTCGATTCGTTCCAGGCATTGCCGGTAATAAGATAGCGACAGGAAGATGTCGCCGTAATCTTCCAGGAACGCCGGGATTTCCGTCAGCTCGATCCCTAACTTGTCGGCCATCAGGGTCAGTTTTCCCCGCGCTTTCTTCACATCGGGGTGGCGAAAAAGGGCGATGATATCTTCGAAAGTGCTGATTTCCACATCATCGGAGCCGTAAATTTCCTGGATCAGCGGCAGGGTGAATTTCGACATGTAGTCGGTCAGTTCCCGGGTTTTCGATGCCGACAGCTTTAGGTGCTCCTGCTCATCGACCTGGATGCCGTGCTGACGCAGTAATATGCGCAGGGAATAAACGTCAAAGCTGGGCAAATCTTTCAATTTACGCAGGATCACCATATCGGGGTGGCTCGTGCCATCCGGCCAGTCAAATTCGTTACCGAT
>CBFDEA010000527.1:0-1847 GCA_965603695.1 uncultured Rhodospirillaceae bacterium
TCGGTCTTATCATCGGCATTGTCTTCCTGGTTATGCTTGTCGGCATCCTGGCCGGCGGCTTCTTCGCCCGCGATATGATCCAGGAAATGGTGCCGCAGACCAAGGGCCTCTACAAGGCGATTGGTCTGGCGGAGGACTTGGGAGCCGGGCTCGCTATTGAGGATGTCAGGTCAGAACGTGGAACCGAAGGTGAAATCGACGTCCTGATCATCACAGGCACCGTCGTCAATATCACCGATGTGCCTCGCGATGTCCCTTTAATCAGGGTCTCGCTTTACAATAGCGAAGGGGAAGAGGTGCAATTCCTCAACTTGAGCCCCGAACCGGCGAACATTCCACCCGGCGAAAAGATCGATTTCAAGGGTACTGTCATGGATCCGGCAGCGACGGCCCGCCGCATGGAAGTGACGTTCACCGAAACCGAAGAAAAAGCCGCGCCCGAAGAGCCCTAGTCTGATCTAGTCGGGATTATTCGACAGCCAGGCCGGTAAAGTTTCTAGGTCGATCAGCTCGTCGACTTCCAGGCGACGGCGAATAACCGAAAAATCACTTCCACGAACCAGCACTTCGGGGACCAGGGCGCGGGTGTTGTAACTCGAGGCCATGCTCGCTCCGTAAGCCCCCGCCGTGCGAATCGCCAGTAAGTCACCGGCGGCGAGGGCGGGTAGTTTCCGTTCTTTGCAAAACGTATCCCCGGTTTCGCAAATAGGGCCGACAACGTCATAATCCAACAGTTCCCTGTTATCATCGGCCTCGTTGACGGGAACAATTTCGTGAAAAGCATCATACATCGACGGTCGGGTCAGGTCGTTCATCGCCGCATCGACGATGGCGAAACGGCGCGTAGCACCTTCTTTGACATAGATCACCCGGGTTACCAGCACACCGGCGTTGCCAGCGATAACACGGCCCGGTTCGAAAATCAGCTTGCCGTCGAAATCGGCGAAAACCTCGCGCACGATTTCACCATATTGCGCAGGTCCCGGCAGCGGCCCCGCGGAATCTCCATAGGGAATGCCAAGGCCACCGCCAAGGTCAAGACGCTCGACGTTCAAACCGTCGGCGCGCAACATGGCGACAATATCGCGTACGCGGATGTAGGCGTCTCTGAACGGTGCCGTCTCGACCAGTTGGGAACCGATGTGAACGGCCAGGCCGACCGGGCGAATCCCGGCCATGGCGGAGGCTTTCTTGTAAACTTCGTGGACACGGGTCCATTCAATGCCGAACTTGTTCTCCGCCTTGCCGGTCGAGATTTTTGCATGGGTGCGGGCATCGACATCCGGGTTGACGCGAAATGCTACCGTCGCCTCTACCCCAAGGGATTGGGCAATGGCGCTTAAGGCTTCAAGTTCGGGTTCGGATTCCACATTAATTTGTAAAATTCCGGCGTTAAGGGCGTTGGTCAGTTCACGTACGGTTTTGCCGACACCGGAAAAGACGATCTTGTCGGTGGCAACGCCAGCGGCTATGGCGCGCTTTAACTCGCCACCCGAAACCACATCGGCCCCGGCGCCAAGGCGTGCCAGTGTGCGCACGACGGCGATGTTTGAGTTGGCCTTGACCGAGTAGCAAACAAGCGTATCCATGCCTGCGAAGGCACCGCTGAAGACTTCGTAGTGGCGCTCCAGGGTGGCGTCTGAGTAGGCGTAAAAAGGCGTGCCGACCTCTTTGGCAATTGCGTCTAAGGAAATATCCTCGGCAAAAAGCACGCCGTCACGGTATTGAAAATGGTTCATTCAAGTGGCTTTTTCTGGCTGGGGTAGGTGCCCGGGTACCCGGAGCCTTCCGGGGACAGTGGCGAAGCCTTCCTGCCACAGGCGGCTAAAGGCGAGGCGATGGCAATG
>CBFDEA010000528.1:0-1841 GCA_965603695.1 uncultured Rhodospirillaceae bacterium
GAAGAGCCAGGGCGGCTGGTTCCCAACGGTCATCCAGGCCGAAACGGATCGCCGACATACCGGCAGAAATCGCCAGAATGGTTAGGAAATTGGGGATCATCTTGTTGATATGAAGCCACTCGGGGCGTTTGCGCGGGCCAACCATGATCTGTCTCTCCCTAACGCACTTCACCCGTGCGCGCGGCTTCCGAAGCAGGCACATCGGCGATGATGGTTTCAGCGGCAATGGTGGTTTGCCCCAGGCAGACCAGTGGCGCGACCCCTTTGGGCATGTAGATGTCGACACGGCTGCCGAAGCGGATCAGGCCGAAGCGTTCCCCGGCCTTGACGTCCTGGCCTTCGATGATATCGCATTTGATGCGTCTGGCGACCAGGCCGGCGATCTGCACGAAAGCAATATCGTGATTATCAGATGTCGTCATGCGCACGCTCATGCGCTCATTGAATTCACTGGCTTTGTCCAGGGATGCGTTGAAAAAGCGGCCCGGGCGGTAGGAAACTTTGGTAATCTTTCCATCCATGGGGACCCGGTTCACATGCACATTGAAGACGTTCATAAAGACGCAGACGCGCGGTCGCTCTTCGTCACCCATGCCCAGTTCGGGTGGCGGCACGGCGCTATCGATCAATTGCACGACGCCGTCGGCGGGGCTAATGATCAAGCCGCTGCGGGTCGGGGTGACCCGGTCGGGGTCGCGGAAGAAGTAGGTGCACCATGCGGTTAAAACGACACCGATCCAGCCGAGCGGCTCCGACAGCATGAACAGGCCAACGGTGACGGCGGCGAACAGGCCGATAAACGGCCATCCAGCGGGGTTGATCGGAACCAGAACGATCTTCAACAATTCAATATCTTCCTTTTAAAATTAAGTAGTGGCGTTCAGATTACTGGTTTTCCGGTAATTTGAAAACCTGGCCGGGGTAGATCAGATCGGGGTTGCCAATCTGGTCTTTATTGGCCTCATAGATAATCGTGTAATTGAGGCCCTTGCCGTAGCTCGAGCGGGCGATCCGCCACAGGCTGTTGCCCGGTTGCACGACGACGGTGCCTTCCTGCAATTCCTCGGTCATCGGTTCAGCCCGCGAGAACGGGAACTCGACCCGCTGAATGACCTTGCCGGCATTGTCGACCTGATCGGCACGCAGGGTGTAGAGTCCGGGCTTGACCGGATCATCCGGGTTCATGGACCAGCCACCACTCCCCTGGCCGCGGTCCTCACCGGTTTTGGCATGGCCGATAAAACGGTTATCCAGGTAAATCTGAATGGTCGCTTCAGGGGTGGCGCTGCCGCTGATGGATAGCCGTCCGTCGTCGTCATAGTCGACGGCATCGACGCTCAACTCGATGGTGCCGCTTCCGCCGGGCTTTTGCAGAACGGTTGTCGTTCCGTCGGCGTTCATTTTCATGGCCAGAACCTGGCTCTCCCCGGTTTGCCCGGCGATATCCTTGCCGGCTTCGGGAACGATGACGACAACATCCTCCAGCGACATCACAGGTTCCGCGGTGCCGGCCAGCATCTTCAGGCGTAAGGTATGGGTGCCGGGTTTTAAGGGCTGTTCGGGGACAAACACCCATTCGCCCCTGTCGTCGGCCTGAACCTGGCCGAATTCGACATCGTTATCAATGTTGATGACGGTGCTTGCCGGCATGGCCCGCCCGGCAATGACGACATCGCCGTTGGGGTTGACCCGGACAACATCGAAAGTCGGCGGTACAAGCTTGGTTTGTTCGACGGGTTTGGGCGCCGCTTCAGGTTTGGCGGTCTGGGCGACCGGCGGCGGCGTCTCCTCATCCTGCGACGGCATGAAGTTCAGGGCGATGGCGACGGCAATGACAATGG
>CBFDEA010000529.1:0-1841 GCA_965603695.1 uncultured Rhodospirillaceae bacterium
ACACAAAGGTCTGATACATCGACCTCGTCAACGCCGTGGGAGTTCTGGACTTTCGACATGCTTTCCTAAGTGCTCACTTCCATAGACGGTAAGGTGACCTGGAACTGTGTTCCATTGCCGACTTCACTCTCGACTTCAATAACACCGCGCATACTTTCGACCAACCGGTAAACGATCCATAGTCCCAGTCCCGTTCCGTTTTGCTTTGTTGTGAAAAACGGATCGAAAAGTTGATTCTTGTACTCGGGTGAAATGCCTGGACCATCGTCCGTTACCTCGAGAATAATGCAATTATCATCCTGGAATGTCCTGAAAACCACCGTCCCCTTATCACCAAGTGCCTGAATTGAGTTTTTCAGAAGGTTGAGAACAATCTGCTGGACCCGCCGCCGGTTGATCATGACATCATCGCCGAGACGGTTTTCCCAGACAAAATCGATATTTCGACCATTGATTTCAGAGACGACAATATCGCGAAGATCATCAAGAGAAGTCGAGCTGTCGGTCCCGTGCGCTTCTTCGATGCGAAGTTCAATCAACAGACTTTCGACAATATTCTTGATGCGGTTCAAGCCTTTATCAAGCAGGGGCAGGTAGCGTTCCACAAGTTCCGGATCGTCGGGGTGTTTTTTCAGAGTGTCGATGCAATTCATCAGGCCGGCCAGGGGGTTGTTGACTTCATGGGCGACGCCGGCGGTTATCCGGCCAAGGGCGACCATTTTTTCACTGACGGCGATTTGCTCTTCCAATGTTTTCTTTTCAACCATTTCCTTGGCCATCTTGTTGAAGGCGGTCGCCAGGATACCCAGTTCATCGTCGTTACTGACGGGGATCGGTTCGATGTTGAAAAGTTCGCCGCGGCCAACGGCCTCCATGCCTTCTGTCATGGCGGTAAGCGGCTTTGTAATTCTTCTGGAAATGG
The DNA here is from genome assembly GCA_965603695.1 of uncultured Rhodospirillaceae bacterium. Classification (GTDB taxonomy): domain Bacteria; phylum Pseudomonadota; class Alphaproteobacteria; order Rhodospirillales; family JABHCV01; genus JACNJU01. The sequence continues at coordinate 923 of CBFDEA010000529.1, forward strand.
CGGCTCCAAGAAGACTGCCAAGGGCAACCAGGGCAAGTGTCAGGCCAATAATGACAAGGGCCGAGCGTTGGGCCTTCAGGTGAAGTTCCCGGTACGACAGCCTGACGCGGACGACGCCGAGCAATTTCTCGTCGGAATAGATTGGCGTAACACCTTCGAGGAAGCCATTTTTGCCAATGCCGCTTTTCAGGATGGTTGGAATGCGCACGTTCCTGGCAGCGGCAAACAGGCGCGTTTCATTGTTGCTTGAATGAACCGGCGGTTTGCCCAGGGGATTGTTATTGGGGTCCAGATGGGCAAGGACGATACCGTTGGGGTCAAGGATCATCCCGGTCAGGATGTGGGTGTCGACCATCCCCTCAGGAACCTGACGGGTCATGTTTTTTAGGCTTTTGTAGAGCGACCAATAATCGCTTTGCAGGATATCTTCAGGTGCCGTTGCGGCAACAGAATGGGCTAACAGCAAGGCCTTGTTTTCCAGTTCCAGCTGGAAGCGTTGCCAATCCAGGGTGATGATCACGGCACCGATGGTAAACGCCACACCGGCGACGACGGCGGTAATCGTCAGGGCGAATTTTAAAGCCAGCCCCTTGGGGAAACTATTAAGCCAGGTCATTCCTTGATAGCCGTGCCAGTACTTTCATTTGAAGCTGAAGAATTGCCCCGCGGTTGCGTGCTACGGGTTTCCAGGGCCATTTCGCGAATGTTTTCAAAAAGGCTGGGGGAGGATTCGCCAAAACTATCCAATTTCAGACCATCGAGAAATTTGCGCCCGCTTGGGTCATCCTTCATGGCCAGGATGATTTTTTTCATACGCCAAACCGTTTCCAGGTCGACACCCAGGCGAGAGACAAGCGGCGGGAAGCCGAAAGCCGGCGACTGGTTGATGACACGGGTTTCGTCGGCAAGCTCGGGACGA
>CBFDEA010000530.1:0-1840 GCA_965603695.1 uncultured Rhodospirillaceae bacterium
CGCCATGTTGGCTTCATAGGTGCCGTGCATGCCGAGCATGCCGAGGAAATTCTTGTCCGATGCGGGCAGCGCGCCAAGTCCCATCAGCGTCAGGGTACAGGGGAAGTTGGTCGCCTGAACCAGTTGTTTGAGCAATTGCGAAGCACCGGGACCGGAATTAATGACCCCGCCACCGGCATAGATGATCGGCTTTTTCGCCCCGGCCATTAACTTCACGGCCTGTTTGATCTTATCGATCTCGCCCTTAACCTGCGGTTTGTAGCTTTTGTGGACGACCTTGGCCGGTGGCAGATAATCGGCGTGGGCCATCATCACGTCTTTGGGGAAATCGATGACGACCGGGCCGGGACGCCCGCTTTTGGCGACATAAAAGGCTTCGTGAATGCGGCGCGACAGGCTGTCTATATCCTTGACCAAATAGTTGTGCTTGGTGCATGGCCGGGTGATACCGGTGGTGTCGGCTTCCTGAAACGCGTCGTTGCCGATCAGGTGGGTCGGCACCTGGCCGCAAATGCAAACCAGCGGCACGCTGTCCATCATCGCGTCGAGCAGGCCGGTCACCGCGTTGGTCGCGCCGGGGCCGGAAGTCACCAGCACGACGCCGACCTTGCCGGTCGAACGGGCGTAACCTTCGGCGGCGTGCACGGCGCCGCCTTCCTGACGGACGAGAATGTGACGGATCTTGTTCTGCTTGAAAATTTCGTCGTAAATCGGCAGGACGGCACCGCCCGGATAACCGAAAACCACATCGACACCCTGATCGGTCAATGCCTTCAGGAGTATCTGTGCGCCGCTCATCTGGTTTTTCGACATCGTCCTGGCCTTTACCTTAAAATCGCATAAACAAAGTTTAGGCCGCCAATTGGCGACCCGTTTGATGGCTCATTTGCGTGAATTATCGTTGAATTCCCAGCAATTCCGCAAGCTAGTCTTTCATTACGGTGGGGTCAACAGAAAATGACGAATAAATGAAAAGATTTTTGGGCGCAAACTTTCCGAATATTGCGCAGGAACCGGTAAATCTGCAGCAAGCTGATTGCGCAACCAGGTCATTTGCCGCTTGGCGAACTGACGGGTCGCCCGTTTGGCGTCCTCTGCGGCGGTTTCCAGGTCGCTTTCCCCGGCCAGATAACGTTTAAGTTCCGGCACCCCGACCGCCTTCATGGCCGGTAAGGCCGGATCGAGGGCCAAGGCGTCGAGGGCGCGGACCTCGTCCAGGGCACCGTTTTCCATCATCCAGGCGAAGCGCCGATTAACCCCTTCGTACAAGACTTCCCGCTCCGGGCTTAAGACGATGACGCAGAAGGCGGCCTGAAGCGGTGGCGTAGCGGGATGCTGCTTCTGCCAGTCGCTTAAAGGCTTACCGGTGGCCAGCGCCACCTCATAGGCACGGATCAGGCGCTGGGTGTCTCCGGCGGGAATACGCGCCGCGGCTGGCGGATCGAGACTTGCCAGCTTCTCACGGAAAGCTTCGCCGCCGAGCTTAAGATGCAGCGCCGTCGCCTGGGCGCGGAATTCAGCAGGGACATCGGGGACCGGCGCCAGCCCTTCGAGCAGCGCCTTCAAGTACAGTCCGGTGCCGCCGACAACAAGCGGCAACTGGCCTTCCGCCCAGGCCGCCCGGATTTCGCCCAGGGCCATGGTCAACCAGCGACCGACCGAACACGGATCGTTGGCGGCCAGCACCCCGTACAGGCGGTGCGGTGCCTGCTCCAGATCGCGCTGCGGCGGGCGGGCGCTCAGGACATCAAGCTCGCGGTAGACCTGCATGGAGTCGGCATTGATGATGCGCCCGGAAAAATCCCGCGCCAGATCGATTGCCAAGGCGGATTTTCCACTC
>CBFDEA010000531.1:0-1831 GCA_965603695.1 uncultured Rhodospirillaceae bacterium
TGCACGTCCATGACGCGGTTTATCTTCATCACTGGCGGCGTGGTCTCCTCGCTCGGAAAAGGTTTGGCCTCTGCGGCTTTGGGCGCACTGCTTCAGGCGCGCGGATTCAAGGTCCGCCTGCGTAAGCTCGACCCCTACATTAACGTCGATCCGGGGACCATGAGCCCGTATCAGCACGGCGAGGTGTTCGTCACCGATGACGGTGCCGAAACCGATCTCGACCTCGGCCATTACGAACGCTTTACCGGCGTTCACGCGCGTCAGAGCGATAACATCACGACCGGGCGAATCTATTCCGACGTTATCGCCAAGGAACGCCGCGGCGACTATCTGGGGGCGACCATTCAGGTCATTCCCCATATTACCGACGCCATCAAGGAATTCGTCCTGGGCAATATCGAAGACGAGGATTTTATCCTTTGCGAGATCGGCGGCACGGTCGGCGATATCGAAGGGCTGCCGTTCCTCGAAGCGATTCGCCAGCTTGGTAACGAGCTTGGCCGCGAGCGGGCGATGTATCTGCATTTAACCCTGCTGCCCTATATTCCCACGGCCGGCGAGCTTAAGACCAAGCCGACCCAGCATTCGGTCAAGGAATTGCTCGGCGTCGGCATTCAGGCCGACATGCTGCTGTGCCGCGCCGACCGGGAAATTCCGGCCGATGAGAAGCGCAAGATCGCCTTGTTCTGCAACATGCGCCCGGGAAACGTCATCTCGGGTCTCGATGTCGACAGCATCTACGGCGTGCCGATCAGTTATCACGAGGAAGGCCTGGACAAGCAGGTTTGTGAATATTTCAAGATTGAAGCGCCGGAACCCGACCTGAAACGCTGGAGCGATATTCTCCAAACCGTCCTGAAGCCCGAAGGCACGGTCACCATTGCCGTCGTCGGCAAGTACACCGGCTTGCTCGAGGCTTATAAGTCCCTGGCCGAGGCCCTGGCCCACGGCGGCATCGCCAACAACGTCAAGGTCAAGCTCAACTGGATCAATTCGGAAGTCTTTGAAAGCGAAGATACCGTCCATCACCTGCAAGGGGTTCACGGTATCCTCATTCCCGGTGGCTTCGGAGAGCGGGGCGTCGAAGGCAAAATCGCCGCCGCCACCTTCGCCCGCGAGCATGAAGTGCCGTTCTTCGGTATTTGCCTAGGCATGCAAATGGCGGTGGTCGAGACGGCCCGCAATCTGGCTGGCATTGCCGGTGCCGGTTCGACGGAATTCGGGCCTTGCGCCGATCCTATCGTCGGTTTGCTGACCGAATGGGAACGCGACGGCATCATCGAAAAACGCAATGAGGACACTGATAAGGGCGGCACCATGCGCCTGGGTGGCTATGACGCCGTGCTCCAGCCCAACAGCCATATCCAGCGGATTTACGGTGCCGACAACATCAACGAGCGCCACCGTCATCGCTACGAGGTCAATCTCGCCTACGAAGGACGTTTGGCCAAGGCGGGTATGGTGTTCTCGGCCAAGTCGCCGGACGGGGTGCTGCCGGAAATTATCGAAATTCCCGATCATCCGTGGTTCATCGGCGTGCAGTTCCATCCTGAATTGAAATCCAAGCCGTTCGAACCCCATCCGTTGTTCAAATCCTTCATCGCCGCGGCCCTCGAACAGTCGCGACTGGTTTAAAAGGCCTAACAAAAAATGAGCGAACTTCGTCACGTCTCTGCCGGTTCCGTGACTTTCGGCAACGATCTGCCGCTGGCCCTGATCGCCGGTCCGTGCGCCATGGAAAGTCGCAGCCATGCCATGGATATGGCCGGGACGTTGCAGGAAATCTGCACAAAACTGAGCTTGCCCCTGGTTTTCAAGACCTCGTTCGACA
>CBFDEA010000532.1:0-1831 GCA_965603695.1 uncultured Rhodospirillaceae bacterium
CCCAGCCGTTGTCGAGAGCCTCGAAGCCGGTGAAATCGCTGGCCTGTCCGGTGGCGCTGACGATCAGCGAGCATTCGATATTGTATTCCTCGCCGGTCCGCGGCGTCATCTTTCCGTCTTTCCAATCGACCGGCTGGACGCGCAGCGCCGTGGCCCGCCCGTCCGCGCCGACGATGACTTCCAGCGGGGCCAGGCTTTCGTGAATTTCGACGCCTTCCTTGATTACCGAGTCCAGTTCATGCTGGCTCGCCGGGGCCTTCGATATGGGGCGGCGGTAAACGACCCAGGCGTCGGCACCCTGACGGGCGGCGACGGTGGCGACGTCATGGACGGTATGGCCCAGGATGACGGCCTCCGGGTGGTCTTTTTCCGAAACGTGATCGATATGACCGATGCGCCGGGCCACGGCGGCGACATCCATGGCCGTGTCGCCGGCACCGATGACCAATACACGGCCCGTCAGGTGCTTAAGGCGACCTTCGTTGAAGGCCATCAGGAATGAAATACCATCGACGCAATTAGGCGCGTCGGCCCCAGGGATCGGCAACGCCTTGCCTGCCGTCGCGCCGATGGCCCAGATAATCGAGTCGTAGTCGTCTTCAAGGGTTTCAACAGAGATATCGACGCCGACCTGGGTATTGAGACGGACCTCGACACCCATATCGACGATGCGCTTGACCTCGCCGCGTAATACTTCGTTCGGCGTGCGGTAGCCGGGGATGCCGAAAGACATCATCCCGCCGAGTTCCTTGTAGGCCTCGAAGATGGTGCAGGCATGGCCTTTCTGACGCAGGAAATATGCCGCCGCCAGACCGGCCGGTCCGCCGCCGATAATCGCCACTTTTTTGCCGGACTCTTTTTCGGGTTTGGCGAAGCTGAGACCTTTTTCGAGGGCCCAGTCGCCGACATACTGTTCGACGCCGTTGATGCCGATGTGTTCTTCGACTTCGTTGCGGTTGCAGCCGTCCTGGCACGGGGCCGGACAGACACGTCCCATAACGGCGGGGAAGGGGTTCGATTTGGTCATCCGGCGGAATGCGTATTCCTGCCATGGGCTGTCGCCCTGGGGTTTATCCATGCCACGGGCAATAGACAACCAGCCACGAATGTCGTGCCCGGACGGACAGCTTCCCTGGCACGGCGGGGCGCGATGAACATAGGTCGGGCATTTGTAGGACTCGCCGGAAGTAACAACATCCCGGTCCCACGGAACGTGCGCGTCATCGCCATCTTTATAGCGTCTGAATGTTCGCACCTTCATTACCTCATCCATGTCGCAATCCCCCCCCTAATATTGCTTAAGCAGTGGCGTTTACTCTCCCAGGCCCATCTGGATGTAGCCGGTCGGGCAGACGTCCATGCAAATGTGACAGCCGATGCATTTAGCGTAATCCGTATCAACATAGCGACCGATCGCCAGTTGGTCTTTTTTAACACGGAAGACGGCATCCTGCGGGCAATAGATGACGCAGTTATCGCATTCGAAACACATGCCGCAGCTCATGCAACGCTGGCCTTCGGCCTGGGCCTGTTCTTCGGTTACGCTGTTGAGGCGCTCATCGAAGTTACCAAGAACAGCATCGGCCCCAATTTTGATTTCCTCGCGGTGATTGCGTTCCTCGTAGCCGAAATGGCCAAGGAACAATTGATCGTGAGGAATGATCTGCTTGTCGGAGCGGTCTTCGTAGTTGTGAACCGCGAAGCTGTTGTCATCGGTACCGCGTGTCGGTTCGTGGGAATATTCTGCGGGGTCGAGATGACGCTGGTGCAATTCGGAAAGCAGGTTGAAGTGATGGACATCAACCTGAGGACGCCGTTCGGCCAGCTCCTG
>CBFDEA010000533.1:0-1822 GCA_965603695.1 uncultured Rhodospirillaceae bacterium
TCCAATGACAAGCCGGGTTCGTCGTGGTGCTGTATCCACTTCATGCCGCGCGACGCCAGATAGGGTGCCGGTCGCAGCCCCGGCATTTGCCCAAGAATCTCAAACGCCATATCCGAGACCTTGAAGGTGATGCCGGAATTCTTGCCATGGTCATAGGCACCGATGGCGAACAACTTAGCCCCGACCTTCCACACATGCGCCCCGCCCCACTGCACGACATAGGTCGTGGCTGGAAGCGACCCGCAATAAGCGTTGAAGTCATCGATGGTCATGGCAGCTCCCCGACGACATTGGACAATAAAAAAGGCGGAGCATAAAGCCCCGCCTTTAATTCTAAGAGTTCTGCCCCTCAATCGCCGGGCGGGGCTACTCGCCCCTTGGCTGGTTCACTGGAAGTCAAAACAAGTATGGCGACAGGAGATTGTCCTGCCGCCATTTAGAACTTGTCTTCCAGAAGCCGCGCCACCCGTAGCGTGCGCTAATTTTTGTCCTTATCCACCAACTGGTTGGCTTTGATCCACGGCATCATCTCGCGCAGGGTTTCGCCGACCTTTTCGATGTCGTGTTCGGCGTTGCGGCGACGGGTCGCCTTGAAGCTCGGCTGACCGGCCTTGCATTCCAGCATCCAGTCGCGGACGAAGCGGCCCGATTGAATATCTTCGAGAACGCGCTTCATTTCGGCCTTGGTGTCGGACGTAATAATGCGCGGGCCGGTGACATAGTCGCCGTATTCCGCGGTGTTGGAGATCGAGTAACGCATGTTGGCCATGCCGCCTTCGTACATCAGGTCGACGATCAGCTTGACCTCGTGCAGGCATTCAAAATACGCCATTTCCGGGGCGTATCCGGCCTCGGTCAGGGTTTCATAGCCGTTCTTGACCAGTTCCATCAGGCCACCACAGAGAACCACCTGTTCGCCGAACAGGTCGGTTTCACATTCCTCGCGGAAGCTGGTTTCGATGATACCGGAGCGTCCACCGCCGACGGCCGACGCATAAGACAGGGCGACTTCCAGCGCGTTGCCGGTGGCGTCCTGATCGACGGCGACCAGGCACGGCACGCCGCCGCCCTTCTGGTATTCGCCACGCACCGTGTGGCCGGGGCCTTTCGGGGCGATCATGAAGACGTCGAGGTCGGCACGCGCCTCGATCAGCTTGAAGTGAATGTTGAGGCCGTGGGCAAAAGCCAGCGCCGCGCCTTCTTTCATGTTGCCGGCAATGTCGGCGTAATAGATCTCGGCCTGAAGTTCATCCGGGCACAGCATCATCAAAACGTCGGCCCATTTGGCGGCGTCAGATACCGACATCACCTTGATGCCTTCGCCTTCGGCCTTTTTCGCACTGGGGGAGCCTTCGCGGAGCGCAACGCAGACGTTTTCGGCACCGCTGTCGCGCAGGTTCAGCGCATGGGCATGGCCCTGGCTGCCGTAGCCGACGATGGCGACTTTCTTCGATTTAATCAGGTTAACGTCGGCGTCACGATCGTAATAAACACGCATGGGTCTTTTCCTTCGAGTGAACTTTAAAAAATTATAATCTTACTTAGTCGTGTTCGAGTACATCGGTGCCGCGTGCGATGGCCGCGACCCCGGTGCGCGATACGTCAACAAGGCCCAACGGCCCCATCAATCCGATAAACGCATTCAGCTTGCCGGTGTCGCCGACGATCTCGAACACGAATGATGTGTTAGAGCTGTCGACGGCGCGCGCCCGGAAGATATCCGCGATCCGCAGAGATTCAACCCTTTTCTCGTCCTTGTTGACGACTTTCACCAACGCCAGCTCGCGTTCCACGTGCGGGCCTTCGACGGTCAGATCGGAAA
>CBFDEA010000534.1:0-1820 GCA_965603695.1 uncultured Rhodospirillaceae bacterium
TGGATGATCATCGTGTTTTTCAGCATCGTGCTATGGGCTTTTTTGCCGCGCAACAAGGAACGCTTTGAAGAAGACGCCAAGATCATCTTCAAGGACGAAGGAAATGGAGTTTAACCATGGCAAAAGTCGAAAAAGACGAAATTAGCGGCCAGGAGACCACTGGCCATGAGTGGGATGGCATCAAGGAACTCAACACGCCGATGCCCAAATGGTGGCTCTACACCTACTATGCCTGCATTGTTTTCTCCCTGGGCTACTGGGTCGTTTATCCGTCGTGGCCGGGCTTTTCTGACTATCTCAAAGGCACCGGGGGATATTCGTCCCGCGCCGCCCTTGATGAAGATCTGGCAGCCCAGAAGCAAAGCCGTTCACCGTGGACCGACAAATTGGCGGCCATGAACCTTGGTGAGATTGGTGCCGACCAGCAATTGCTCGATTACGCCATGGCCGGGGGCAAGATTATCTTTGCCGAAAATTGCGCACCGTGCCACGGCAGTTCCGGTTCCGGTGCGCCGGGCTATCCTGTGCTGGCCGATGACGACTGGATTTGGGGTGGCACCCGCGCGGACATTCACACCTCTGTTAGTTACGGCATTCGTTCGGGCCATGACGAGACTCGCGACAGCACGATGCCCAATTTCCTGGGTGACGAGGTTCTCGATAAAGCGCAAATCGCCGATGTTTCCAACTATGTTCTCGGCCTTACGGGCGGAACCAGTGATGCAGAGGCGGCATTGCGCGGGGCAACGATCTTCGAAGATGAATGCGCTGCCTGTCACGGCGAAGACGGCAAAGGCGTTGCCGATATGGGCGGCCCTAACCTGACCGACGGAATCTGGCTTTATGGTAAAGACAGTGCCGCCATCGCTACCCAGACCGGCAAGCCCAAGCATGGCGTCATGCCAGCCTGGAGCGGTCGCCTCAGTGATGTCGATATCAAGCTGGTCAGTCTTTATGTGCACTCCCTTGGCGGTGGACAGTAAGACTTAAAGATTGTGAACAAAATTAACGGTGATCCTGCGACCGACAAGGACGAGCCGCTCTATGCCAACCGGGTAAAGATTCACCCGCAACGCATTGCGGGCGCTTTTCGGCGCATGAAGTGGATCGTTTTGAGCGTCCTTCTGGCGCTCTATTACGGCCTGCCCTGGCTGCGTTGGGATCGCGGCGTTGGTGTCCCCGATCAGGCAATTCTGGCCGATATATCGGGAAGCCGGCTGTTCTTCTTCGAACTGGAAATCTGGCCCCAGGAAATTTACTACCTGACCGGCCTGTTGATTGTCGGTGCCATCGGCCTGTTTTTGGTCACCGCCATGGCCGGGCGCGTGTGGTGCGGTTTCACCTGCCCGCAGACAATCTGGACCGACCTGTTCATGCTGGTCGAACGCTGGGTCGAAGGGGATCGTAACAATCGACTTAGGCTTGATGACGCTCCTTTCAGTTTAAGTAAGCTGTGGAAGCGCGCGGCCAAGCATGCGATCTGGTTGCTGATAGCGCTGGCCACCGGCGGCGCATGGATCATGTATTTTGTCGATGCGCCGACCCTCGTCGTTGATTTCTTTAGCGGCCAGGCCTCGTCCACCATTTACGGGTTCACCGCCCTGTTCACCGCGACGACTTACGTGCTGGCGGGTTTGGCCCGTGAACAGGTCTGCACCTACATGTGTCCGTGGCCGCGTTTTCAGGGCGCGATGTTTGATGAAGACTCGCTGATCATCACGTATGAGGCATGGCGCGGCGAGCCGCGTGGCAAGGCCAAGGAAAAAGAAATAAGCGCCCTTGGTGACTGCGTCGATTGCAGTTTGTGCGTCAATGTCTGC
>CBFDEA010000535.1:0-1818 GCA_965603695.1 uncultured Rhodospirillaceae bacterium
ATCGACAATGCGCGCCATCTTGCGTTGACTGTCGATCAGCCTGACATAATTGAAAATCAGAATAGCTGTCGCCCAAATGGCGAATAAGGCCAACATCCGGTTTGTAAAGACAACCCATGGCTCGCCACCGGGTGGCGAAAAATAATACCCAAATAAAGTCAGAATAGTGGCCAGGCCTGCAAGATAAAATACCTGCGCGCGCTTTCGCGTCCACAGTCCCAACATCACCAAAGCGAGGTAAGGAACCCCGCCAGCGACACCAAGGGGCATGTTCAAATCAAACAACAGGCCCAAAGATGTGATCGTTAAAATTAAAATGGGCAACAGCAACGTTCTACCCCTTGAGCGTAAGGGAGCGGTGGCTTTCACCATCATAATTTAGAGCCTCCCAAAAACCTTCAAGGTAGCCATTGCCGATTTAAATCGGTTGTGAACCGATAGGCTCGCCTCATAAAGAGAATCATATATATAGTAGTAACGTGAAAATGAATTGACGATCATCAACTGTGAAAGATGCCTATGGCGAAAATTGATCTTCTGTTTGACGGCCCCAGCGATGCATTGACAAGCGTCGCCCTGGCCCACGGTGCCGGGGCGCCGATGGATACGGCGTTTATGAATGCCTTCGCCGCAGGCTTGGGCGGGCGCGGCTTCAGGGTCGCACGTTTTGAATTCCCCTACATGGTCGAGCGCCGTTTGAGTGGCAAGAAGCGGCCGCCCAACCCGGCCAAACTACTGATCGAAACCTGGACTTCGGTGATCGCCCAATTGGGCCCGGACAATCTGGTTATCGGCGGCAAGTCCATGGGTGGGCGGATCGCCTCGATGGTTGCCGACGAGGCCGGCGTCAAGGGTCTGGTCTGCCTTGGCTATCCTTTTCACCCGCCGGGAAGACCCGACAAACTGCGCATCGAGCACCTGCAAAACCTTAAAACCCCGGCATTGTTCCTGCAGGGGGAACGCGACAGCCTGGGCAACAAGGAAGACGTGGCGGGCTACCCCATTGACCGCGCAAGCCAACTTCATTGGCTTGGCGACGGCGACCACGGCTTCAAACCGCGCAAGAAATCAGGCCGCACGGAACAACAGAATTGGGATCAGGCGATTGCCGCCTTTGCCGATTTTATTGAGGCACTTTGAGGATGACCGGCAATCCGGCAACCATCGTCAAGCATTCAGTGCTGATCGCCGGGCATCAAACCAGTGTTTCCCTGGAGAACGCTTTCTGGGACGCCTTCTGCCAGATCGCCCGCGACAAGGGCGTTTCGATCAATGATCTTGTCGGCGAAGTCGACGCCGGACGCAGCGGCAATCTGTCGAGCGCCATCCGGCTTTACGTTCTGGGTAACGCTAACCGCCCAAACCTTTAAGCAAGCCTTTTAGCAGGTCCTGCGGCTTCAACTTCTGCGGTTCTGCCGGTGGCGGCGGCGGTGGCGGCGGTGGTGGCAGGGTGGTGCCTGAGGACGGGGCCGGCGGTGGGGCCGGCGCAGTGGTCCCACTGGAACCACCCAGGCCCGGAATGATCTGCTTGAGGATATTGCCGACGCCTTTTTTGTTCAGCAGTTTGTCGAGGCCCGGTATGGGCAGGGCGGCACCCTGCAGCTTTGAGGTATCGAGTTTGACATTCGGGGCGTCGAGATTACCCTTAATCGAGAACGGTAACATCGTCGCCGTTGCCTGCCCCTTATTGAGGATCAGGCCGAGGGCACTTTGCGACATTTCAATCTGTCCGGCGACATCGATCAGCCACCGCGACAGATCGACATTGCCCTGGGCCCGACCCTGCCCCATGGTCGAGGACAGCGCCAGATCGCTTGA
>CBFDEA010000536.1:0-1815 GCA_965603695.1 uncultured Rhodospirillaceae bacterium
AATTCAGCGATCACAGGTTGCGTCCGGGGCTCGATCTGATGGCGCAGATTCCGGCCACAGAGCCGAAATATATTTTCGATTTGGGATGCGGGACGGGCGTGCTCACCCGCATCCTGGCCGAACGCTGGCCGGGGAGCCACGTTACCGGCGTCGATCAATCGCCGCAGATGTTGGCGCGGGCCAGGGATGAGTCTTCTGAAGTTTCCAATATTAAGTGGATAGAGGCCGACATTGCCTCCTGGTCGCCGGCGACACCGGCGGACGTGATTTTCTCCAACGCGGCATTGCACTGGCTCGACGATCATCAAAATCTTTTGCCGGGGCTGTTATTGAAACTGGCTCCCGGCGGCGTGCTGGCCGTACAGATGCCAAAAAATCACGGTGCCGCGTCCCATGTCGAAATGGCCGCTATCGCCCGGGCTGGCCCCTGGACGGAGCTGTTGGCCCCGCTGCTGCGTGAGACTCCGGTCGCCACGGCGGAATTTTATTACGACTTGCTGGCCGCCAAGGCCAGTGCCGTCGATATCTGGGAAAGCCAGTACACGCACATATTGGCAGGCGACAACCCGGTCCTCGAGTGGGTCCGGGGAACGGCGCTGAAGCCATTGTTAGATGCCCTGGATGGTTCCGGGAATACGGATTGGCAGGCGGCATTCCTGGAACAATACGGGCAACGCCTGAACGAATCCTATAGACAGCGTAGCGACGGACGAACTTTGTTTCCTTTTCGTCGCCTGTTTTTGATTGCGGTCAAATAAAACAACTGTAATAAGTGTACGATCATCGAAACAGCCCTTCCGAAGACCCTATGAGAAGCTTAACATCAGTATGGATATAAAATTGTTTGAAAGGGCGTTCAAGACGTGTCTGACCCTGCTTTAGAAAATGTTTCGACCCCCCGCCAAGAGCTTAAAGCCTTCATTCTACTGACCGTGTTTCTGGCTCCGGCCCTGGCCATCGGCCTGGTCGGCAGCTACGGATTTGCGATCTGGATTTTTCAATTGATTGCCGGCCCGCCGGGCGTGTAATCGCGAAGACTGTATGCTTAAATGAAAAAGGACCCCCTGATGACGACACGACCGTCACGACGCGACCTGATCACGGCGCGTTTCACTGAACAGCGATTCCAGATCGCCAGCCTGCTGGTGCAGGCGCGACCGGAAACCATTCCCGAACTGACAGTTCAATTAAGTACGCTCGACGGTATCGAGGTCCATGACACAGATACCAGGGGACGAATGATCCTTACTGTCGAGGCCGAAAACGACTCCGGCTTGCTCGGCGCAATCACCAAGGTTGAGAACACCAAAGGCGTCATAACCACATCGCTGGTTTACCATCAAATCGAGGAAGACGATGAGTAATAAACAATCAGGCATCCGCTTAAGCCGTCGCGCCTACATCAAGGCCAACGCCATCGCCATCGCCGCCGCCGCCGCTGGCATGCCAACCCCGGCCAGCGCCGTCAATCTGGTCACCGATAAGGAAAAAACCCGGCTGAAATGGTCGAAGGCGGCGTGTCGGTTCTGTGGCACCGGTTGCAGCGTGATGGTTGCGACCAAGGATGGTCATGTTGTCGATACCAAGTCTCCGGTCAACCGCGGCCTTAATTGCGTTAAGGGATACTTCCTGTCGAAAATTCTCTATGGCCAGGACCGCCTGACCGAACCGATGCTGCGAATGACCGATGGCAAGTACGACAAGAATGGCGATTTCACGGCAATTTCCTGGGACGCGGCCTTCGACATCATGGCCGAAAAGTTCAAGAAAACCCTGCGCGAAAAAGGACCGACGGCGATTGGCATGTTCGGCTCG
>CBFDEA010000537.1:0-1813 GCA_965603695.1 uncultured Rhodospirillaceae bacterium
AACTGGAGACAAGCATATCTAAGCGTAAAAGCTGCCACTTGGCCAGGCATTCTGGCTCTTTTACATTTTCGAATGGGTCACATTTAAAGGTTTTCCTGTTATCCGGGCCTGTTTCGCAAAGGCGTCAAAGTCTGGGGGGCAGAGCGCGTCCACCCGCATTTGAGCGTCACCGGAAAGCAGGGGGCTGTGCTGACAACCCCGCTGATCCATCATATCGATGACAATATCTCGGACATGATCCGGCGCTTTGACCGCTATACCACAGCAAGGGCCAAGGATTTGGCGGATCGCGGAGAATTGGGTTCGATCAGTAACATGTTTCGCAAAATTTTCTCACGTTTCTGGAAATGCTATATCGCCCGCAAGGGCTACCGGGAAAATGGCTACGGCATCGTTATCGGCATCCTGGCGGCGATTTACCCGTTGGTTTCCTTGTTGAAGGCGACGCTTGAAGAAACGGAGCGCCCCGGCTGATGAGCGATATCGTCTTAAGCGCCTTGATTTCGGTCCACAATGAAGAGGCCCAGCTTGCCGATTGCCTGGAACGGCTAAGCTTCGCCGATGAAATTGTCGTCGTCCTGGACAAGTGTACGGACGGCTCGAAGGCCATCGCCGAAAAATATACCGATCAGGTCCACGAAGGGGCATGGGTCCAGGAAGGCGCGCGCCGCAACACCGCCATTGGCCTGTGCAATGGTCGTTGGATCTTCGAAGTCGATGCCGACGAGCGGGTGCCTAAGGAGCTGGCCGATGAAATTCGCCGCACCGTTGAAACCAGTAGCTATGACTGGCATGAGATCCTTGTCGATAATTACATCGGCGGCAAACTGGTGCGTTGGGGCTGGGGGGCTTCGTTCGGCAAGGCGGCCTATCCGGGATTGTTCCGAAAAGGGGTCAAAGAATGGGGTGCCCAGCGGGTCCATCCGTCCCTTATATGGTCGGGCAAAAAGGGACCGATGCTTCAGGGGCGCCTTGATCACTATGTCGATCGCGACATTTCGGACATGATCAAAAGGCTGGACAACTATTCAAGCGCCCGGGCCAGGGATTTGCGCGACGCCGGAGAGACCTGGGGTTCCACGGCGAACAATGTGCGCCGCCTGTTTTCCAGGTTTATTAAATGTTACATCTTGCGCAAGGGTTACCGGGAAGGCGGCTATGGCTTGTTGATAGCCCTGTTCGCCGGGCTTTATCCCTTAATCTCTCATCTTAAAGCGAAGCTGGAGGAAGACTGAGTGGCACGCATTGTTTTCGCCGATGACGGCATTGAATTTGATGGCACGACGCCCGAAAAAGGCCCCCTGGGCGGGGTTGAATCTTCCGTTGTCAATTTGATGGAGGAACTGGCCGGGCGCGGTCACGAGGTTCTGGTCAGGAACATGTGCGCGGTCCCCATTACCCATAAAGGTGTCGACTGGGCTCCGATCCATAGTGACAGGCCCTATGGCAACATGCCCGAACATGCCGACCTATATATTGCCAACCGTGGCGACAAGCTGATCGACTTGATGCCGCAGGCTGGGCGCACTGTCTTCTGGATTCATAATCCGGCGAATTTTCTGCTCAAGTGGCGCTACTTGAAGAAATTGTGGCGGGTTCGTCCGGCGATTATCTTTATTGGCGATTATCACGCCACCACCTACCCCAAGTGGGCCCCGGCAGGGGAGCGTATCGTCATTCCTTACGGCATCCCCGATCTGTTCAGGACGGCCGAGCCGGGAAGTGAGGTTCCTGGCCCGCGCGCGGTCTTCACCTCCAATCCGCTGCGTTCGTTGGACTGGTTACTGGATCAATGGAAAGAGTCTATCCAGCC
>CBFDEA010000538.1:0-1799 GCA_965603695.1 uncultured Rhodospirillaceae bacterium
TCCGCAACTACTCCCTGAGTGTGCACGTCCTTATACTTCTCTTTAAACCATTTTTTATCTTTAGAATCAAAAGAAATATCGGCTTTTTTAAGTTCTCTGACTATCTCAGACAGATCGGTTCTTTTTTGAAGGTATAAATTTCGTAGGAAACGGTTATGGCCATATCAGTTCTCTGGAAACCTTTTTACGGACGAGCCCAATACGGGAGATACGCACCCGAATTGCCTGCTGTTTGCGAAGTTTGCAAATGCACTCACCCTTCCTTGACCTTGCAATTTGCCGCACCGATCAAATAACGGTCGTCACCGTCGCTGTCCTGCGCTGGCATGATGATAGAGCGATACAGGATGGTATCCCCGTTGGCGTGTTCAAATTCGCCCCCCAGGGTAATGGGGATCTGTTTGACCTGAACCCGGCTGTAATACTTTATGGCATGGCCCAGAACGGTATTCTGGGGCACCTGCGATATGGCTTGGCCAACCAATTCCATGGCGCCTTCATCGGCAAACGCCGTACCGACCCGCTCAACAAAAGGCTCGGCAGAATCGTCGTCGATTTCCAACATGTAAATACAGGGATGAATATCGCCAAGATCCCGGCTCAGCACATCCCGGTAATCCGGCACACCGTCACTTCCCTGGGCATCCCGCCAGTGCATCAATAATCGATGCACCAATCGGCGCTCCATGCCCTCATTTTTCGGTTGGTCTTGCATCTCATCCTTTCGTCGCGCGGAGAAGGCTTATTCGAACCATGTTCAAGCTGTTTCAAATTTATGCCGTCCAGCACATGATTAGCAACAAATGGTTACCATTTGCTATACGTCAAGACGCCCTTCCAACATACCCGTCGGAAGGGCGTCTTGATATTCAAATGTCAATATCGTCGATTCGAGGCCTGAAGGTTTCAATAGCCCCAGGGTCGCGAGCCTGATTAGACGACTTTGCGAAGTTCGACGATGAAGTTGTCCATTTCCTGGCCAAGCACTTCGCCCTGCTTGGAAAGTTCACCGGCTGCCGACAACACTTCGGAAGCCGATTGACCTGTCTCCCCCGCCGCATGGGTAACCTGGGTAATGTTCGTGGTTACCTCGGTTGTCCCGGCCGAAGCCTGTTCGACATTTCGGGCAATTTCCTGGGTAGCGGCACCCTGTTCTTCGACCGCCGCAGCAATGGTCGAGGAAATCTGGTTGATTTCCGAAATGGTCCCGGTAATCCCCTGGATGGCGCTGACGGCATCCTGGGTCGCAGTCTGAATGCCGCCGATCTGGGCACTGATTTCTTCCGTCGCCTTGGCCGTCTGATTGGCCAGGTTCTTAACTTCCGAAGCAACAACGGCAAAGCCTTTCCCGGCGTCACCTGCTCGGGCCGCTTCAATCGTCGCGTTCAGAGCCAACAGGTTGGTTTGTTCGGCGATGTCGGAGATCAATTCAACCACTTCACCGATCTTGTTGGCGGCTTCCGCCAGTCCCTGAACCTGCTCGTTACTACGATCAGCTTCTTTCGCCGCGTTGCCGGCGATATCGTTGGATTGCGTCACCTGACGACTGATTTCACCGATAGAGCTGGAAAGCTCTTCGGCGGCGGCGGCGACGGTCTGGACGTTGGTCGATGCTTCTTCTGCGGCGGCGGCGACGGTCGTCGCCTGTTCGGACGTCTGGCCGGCCGTGTTTTCCATGGTCTGCGCCGTTGATTGCAACTCGGTAGCAGCCGAGGCGACCGTCTGCACGACGTTTTTCATATTCTTTTCGAAATCATCGGCGACCGCGGTAAAGCTCTCTACCTTGTCGGCCATCACCT
>CBFDEA010000539.1:0-1796 GCA_965603695.1 uncultured Rhodospirillaceae bacterium
GATATCGGCGCAGAACCAGGCCGAGATGGGTTTCCCTGAAACCTTTAAGCGCTCTTCGTTATAACTCCATGTCGCATAGTCGATCATTGATGATTTGATGATTGCAGGGGACAGTTTAGTGACCGGGAAATCACCCGAACTGATATCAATGCTAGCCAGGTCAAGGTCATGGACAAAATGGGGACGGTAGACCGGCTGCACCAGAACACCCTCTTCAATTAAGTCCTCAACATTTGCGCAATCGATAATGCTGTCGAAGGCTAGGTTAAGCTGGTCAGACTGATCGTTTGTTATGCGCTCAGGGGTCGCCGTCAACCCTATAAAGTGAGCCTCGGGTTTACCGTTCTCGTTGAAATTATCAAGGATTCGTTTGTAAGCTGTTCCATTGGGCGATACACGGTGCGCCTCGTCCACAATGATGAGATCGGCCTTGGATATCGCGTCCGCCAACATCTCCTTGGCGCGCATATTGGTCGAGAGCAAAATATCATAACCCTCAAAAGCATGCCCCGTGTCGGAAGTCGCTAACTTGCGAACAGAGTGTTTCCTGCTAAGGGCCTTTTCGAGTTGTTCCAACAGCACAAGCCGGTGGCAGAGCACAACAATCTTCTTGTCCTTATAGAACCGCTCGACAATCTCGCTGGCCAGCACGGTCTTGCCTGCGCCGGTTGGCGCTTTCAGGATAAATCTGCGGTATTGGCTAATGATCGACGGGAATTGATCGATAACTTTTTGTTGCCAATTTCTGAGATGCATTGAAAACTCATATCAAGGAATGAATGACCGTGTCCCCTGAAAGAGGAGTGCCAGGGAAAACGAACGTGCGCTGGGAGCGAATCTTACGCCGCCGCCATTAGGGCAAAACCCAATCGGACACTTTATACTTATTTATACCTCAGATTGACAACGTATTTTCGAAGCCGTCATTTTCTCACAGATAGCGATGCCCGCTTCCGGCTAATAGCCGTAGTCCCAGCCACATCCCGATAATGTCTGGTTCTGTACGTAAACCGCAAAATCGACGCTGCCAATTTTAACGTCCGTTATTGGGGGGCCAGAGCAGACTTTATAATGGGTTGTCGAAAATGGCTGTTATTGACCCAGAGCGGCCCTTCTATATCAACACCAAGGCTAAACCCTGAACCCCATTAAAATTCATCCAATGCATTGCCTATGGCCTCGGCTGTGGCCGTGATATCGGCGTCTGTATGGGCCATGCAACTTAAGGAATGAAGGGTATTTGACGGGCTCATGAAGACGCCCTGTCGGTGTAGCAGCCGCACGAAGTCGCGGAATTTAACGCGATCGACATGATGGCAGAAATCTCGGTAATCGTTGATCGCCTCGGCTTCGGTGAAGAATATCTGGAACATTGAGCCGACGCCTTGGACGACGGCTGAATGCTTATTGGTGTGAGCCAGCACGCGGCGAATTTCCTCAGCCATGCGCTCGCCCATGTCGGTCAGTTGCCTGAAACCGGCACAGTCGTTTTTGAGCATCTCTTCGAGCATACATTTTGTTGCGTGCAGGCCCAGGCGCGGCGCGTTGTGGCTGCCGAAGTGCAACACCTTGCCCCATTCCAAACCTTCCATCACCCAGTCCGGCCCGGCGATGGCGGCGACGGGGAAGCCCTGGCCCAGGGCCTTGCCGTAGGAAGTCAGGTCCGGCGTCAGGCCGTAAAGCTCGGCGCAACCGCCTGCGCCAAGGCGAAAACCGGTCACCGTTTCATCGAGATAAAATAACGCGCCCGTTTCAGTGCACAACTCGCGCATGCGCTGCAGATAGCCTTCCTTAGG
>CBFDEA010000540.1:0-1782 GCA_965603695.1 uncultured Rhodospirillaceae bacterium
ATGATTTATGGGGTTTTCCATCCTGAACGTGGAAGCGATATGGGGATGATGTTGAAGGCTCAGGAATTGCGGCAATGTGCCTCTCTTTTGGGCCTGCTTCAGCAAGACCCCGAAGCTTGGTTTAAGTGGTCTCCGGCGGGAACTGCATCGCTCGACGAAGCGGCTATCGAGGAGATGATCGTCCAGCGTATTGCAGCCCGCGCCAGCAAGGATTTCGCCGAATCGGACCGCATTCGTGACGAGTTGGCGGAAAAAGGTGTGATTCTTGAAGACAGTGCTGACGGTACGACCTGGCGGCGGGAATGACCGAAATCTATATTGATGCCGACGCCTGCCCGGTCAAGGATGAAACCCTTAAGGTGGCGGCGCGTCATGGTCTGCTGGTCCATATGGTCAGCGACGGTGGTGTGCGTCCCCATCCCAGCCCGCTGGTTCGTATTGTCGTCGTCACCCAGGGGGCCGACGCGGCCGACGACTGGATCGTCGAGCACATTCAACCCGGCGACATCGCCATCACCAACGATATTCCATTGGCCGACCGTATCTTGAAAAAAGAAGCCGGTGCCATTCGCCCAAACGGCAAGGCCTTTAGCGAGGATTCAATTGGCATGGCACTGGCGACCCGCAATCTGATGACCGACTTGCGCGAGACCGGCACCGTTACCGGCGGCCCGGCACCGTTTTCCAAACAGGACAGGTCGCGCTTTCTGCAAGCCCTGGAAACGGCTATTCAGGCGCGCCGTCCCGTCAATTAAGGCAATAATTGACCGCTTTTAAGTAGCAAAGCAGTGACAACAGAGGGCTGGCCGGGACTTCCGTTTCTAGCCAAGGGGGAGACATTAATTAAAAGCCTAAGAGCACGAACAGAGATTACTTTAACACTACTTTCTGGTACAATAGTCTCTCGATTTTGAGAAGGCAAACCGCCCTTTTTCCGTTGGTACTTGTCTGCCTTTTCGGCTTCTCTGATAGAGGAGGGCTATGATGGTAATCAAAACAAACATCATTTCCGGCGCCCTTGTTGTTTTCCTGCTTGCCGCCTGTGCGGACGGACAGGAGAAGCAAACACTTGGCACTGTCGTCGGCGCCGGCCTCGGTGCCTTGGTCGGCTCTCAGGTCGGTAGTGGCAAGGGGCAGATCGTTGGCGTCGCCATCGGGGCCATGGCGGGAGCCTGGCTCGGAAGCGAAGCTGGCAAGTCCCTTGATGAATCGGACAAGATGCGCGCCCAGAATACCGCCCAACAAACCCTCGAATACAACAAAACGGGGCAGGTCTCGTCGTGGCGAAATCCTGATTCCGGGAACTACGGTACTTATATGCCGACTCGTTCCTATTCGTCAGAGAACAAAAGCTGTCGTGAGTTTGACACCACCATCACCATTGATGGCAAGACGGAGGCTGCCACCGGGCGGGCCTGCCGTGATGCCGAGGGAAAATGGCTGCTCGTACCCTGATCGTCCTTGCCTGATGTCGCCATGGGCGGCGGGGCAAGTGGCACTTGCTTAAGAGAGTGAAAATCGAATCAAGGATATTACCGTGAAGAAATAATAGATGGAGGAAGTTATGCAATATGCAATGCAAATTAAAACCATCGTTGCCGCTTTGGACGGCTCTACTCACGCATACAAGGCCCTCGATTTCGCCACCGATTTGGCCGAAAAATATGGTGCTCGGCTGATTGCCCTCAACGTCTTATCCGACAAACCGCTAACGGACGAAGAGCGCCATCTCGCCGCCATTGAGTATCATGCCGACATCCTTGGAAAGTTAGACACTGGCGC
>CBFDEA010000541.1:0-1771 GCA_965603695.1 uncultured Rhodospirillaceae bacterium
TGGAAAAGGCGACACCCGCTTGCGATGCCATATCGGCCGGATCGGCGATCTTCTGGAAGTAGGTTTTGATGGCGATGGCCATGGAAAAGAACATGTGATCGATGATGTAAAGGGCGACGGCGAGCCAGGCCGTATCGACAAAGGCGTAGGTCAAAAAGACGCCGATCAGGCCGATGTATTCGAACGTCAGCGCCCGCCGTTCCCCCCAATGGGCGATCAACTTGCCGATTTTCGGTGCCAGATACATGTTAAGGCCACCGTTGACGAGGAACATCAGGGTGATGGCGCTGACACTAAAGCCGAACTTTTCGACCATCAGAAAACCTGCGAAAACGACGAAAATCTGACGCCGGGCACCGGCCATGAAGGTAATCAGGTAATACAGCCAGTAACGACCGCGCAGGAACAGGGTCTTGTGCTGTTCGACCTTTTCGGGGAAGCGTGGGAAGGCGGCCCAGCAGAACAAGGTGACGCCGATGGTCAGGCCACCGCCGATAACATAAACCCAGACCATATCGAGGCCGCCCAAATCGATGGCCAACCAGATCAGCGAGAACGAAATCAGCCCGGAAAATGAGCCAACGGCAATCAACTGGCCGAGGAAATGCGGGGCTTCCTCCTTGCCGATCCATTGCAGGGCCAGGGACTGGCGCACGGTCTCGTAATAATGAAAACCCAAGGACATCAGCACCGTCGTCGCATACAGACCGACGACGGACGGCAGCGCCCCGGTAATAGCGGTGCCAATACCGAGCAGCAGCAAGGATACCAGCGCCAACGTCTGTTCGCGCATCAACAACAGCAAAAAGACCACGGCGAAGGCCAGGAAGCCGGGAATTTCCCTGAGACTCTGCAAGATGCCGATCTCGACGCCGGTAAAGGCGGCACGTTCGATGGCGAAATTGTTAATCAGCGCCATCCAGGTCGAAAACGACAGCGGCATGGCGACCGCAAGCAGAATCATAAAAGCTTCAGGTGAGCGCCAATTGCCGCGAAAGTATTTTTGAATATCCATGTCGTTCCTATAGATGGGCCTTAAGCATCACGCAGACAAGGCCTTCTCGATCGCGCTCAATGCCCCCTGCGCGTTGTCGGCCTCGGGGCCACCGGCCTGGGCCATGTTGGGCCTGCCGCCACCGCCCTGGCCACCGACGGCCTGGGCGCCGACGCGCACCAGATCGACGGCGTTGATCTTATCGACCAGGTCATCGCTGACACCGACAACCAACGACACCTTGCCGTCCATGACCGACACCAAGGCGACGACGCCGGTGCCGATCTGGCCCTTGATTTCATCGGCCAGGCCCTTCAGGTCCTTCGCCGGCATGTCGGCGAACAGCCGTGGCGCGTAGGTGATGCCGCCAATATCTTTTGTTTCCGCCGCAGCCGCCCCATCGCCGCCACCGCCTGCGGCCAGCTTCTTGCGCAGATCGGCGACTTCGCGCTCGAGTTTCTTTCGCTCATCGATCAATCCCTGAACCCGACCGGGGACTTCCGATGCCGGGGTTTTCAGCATCGCCGCGACACTCAGCAAGGCCGAGTCCTGGCCTTCAAGGTAGGCCAGCGCCGCTTCGCCGGTCAGTGCTTCGATGCGCCGCACACCGGCGGCGACCGCACCCTCGCCAAGGACTTTTATCAGGCCGATGTCGCCGGTGCGCCGGACATGGGTGCCGCCGCACAGTTCCGTCGAGTAGGCGGTCTCGCCGTCCTCCCCGCCCATTGAGACGACCCGAACTTCCTCGCCATATTTTTCGCCAAACAACGCCATGGC
>CBFDEA010000542.1:0-1762 GCA_965603695.1 uncultured Rhodospirillaceae bacterium
ATGGCAAGCTGATGCCCGAAGAATACCAGGGCGGCGGTTTTACCATCTCCAACCTGGGCATGTTCGGGGTCAAGGACTTCGCCGCCATCATCAACCCGCCGCAGTCGTGCATTCTCGCCGTCGGTGCCGGAGAGCAGCGCCCGGTGGTTAAAGACGGGGCCCTGGCCATCGCCACGGTCATGACCTGCACGCTGTCGGTCGATCACCGTTCCGTAGACGGCGCCGTCGGTGCCCAGTTCCTCGCCGCCTTTAAGCGGATGATCGAGGAACCGCTGACGATGATGCTGTAGGGGAGTGACAAATATGGCTGATACCACATTCGATCTTATTGTCGTCGGCGGCGGACCCGGCGGTTATGTCGCCGCCATTCGCGCATCGCAACTGGGTATGAAGGTGGCCCTGGTCGAGCGCGAGAACCTGGGCGGCATTTGCCTCAACTGGGGCTGCATCCCGACCAAGGCGCTGCTGCGCTCGGCGGAAATCTATGAAGGCATCAAGCATGCCGGCGATTACGGCCTGAGCGTCAAGGGGCAGGGCTTCGATCTGGCCAAGATCGTCGCGCGCTCACGCAAGATCGCCGGCCAACTGAACGGCGGCGTCGGCCATCTATTGAAGAAGAACAAAGTCACCGTATTCGACGGCTCGGCGAAACTGGCCGGGCCGGGAAAGGTGCAGGTCGGCAAAACCACCCTCAGCGGCAAACATATTATTCTCGCCACCGGTGCCCGCGCCCGCACCCTGCCGGGGATGGAACCTGACGGCAAACTGATCTGGACCTACAGACACGCCCTCGTCCCCGACACCGTCCCCGAACGCCTGCTGGTCGTCGGCTCCGGTTCCATCGGCATCGAATTCTCCAGCTTCTTCAATTCCATGGGTTCCAACGTCACCGTCGTCGAAGTGATGGACCGGGTGTTGCCGGTCGAAGACGCCGAAATATCGGCCTTCGCCCACAAGGCGTTCGAGAAAGAAGGCATGAAAATCATCACCTCGGCCACCGTCAAGGCCCTGAAAAAAGGCAAGGACACGGTCACCGCGACCATTGAAGCGGCTGGCAAGACGTCTGAGATCACCGTCGATCGGGTCATTCTCGCCGTCGGCATCGTCGGCAACGTCGAGGATTTGGGCCTCGAAGGCACCAAGATCAAGGTCGACCGCAGGCACATCGAAACCGACCAGTGGTGTCAGACCGGCGAGCCGGGCGTCTACGCCATCGGCGATATCGCCGGGCCGCCGTGGCTGGCCCATAAGGCGTCCCACGAAGGCTTTATCTGTGTCGAGAAGATCGCCGGGGTGAAGGGCGTCCACCCATTGGACATCTTACGCATCCCCGGCTGCACCTATTGCCGCCCGCAGGTCGCCAGCATCGGCCTGAGCGAACAGGCGGCCAAGGACAAGGGCTATAAGGTCAAGGTCGGGCGTTTCCCATTTATCGGCAACGGCAAGGCCATCGCCTTGGGTGAGCCCGAAGGACTGGTCAAGACCGTGTTCGACGAGAAGACCGGTGAGTTGCTGGGTGCCCACATGATCGGCGCCGAAGTCACCGAGCTTATTCAGGGTTACTCCATCGCCAAGACCCTGGAAACCACCGAGGCCGAGCTGATGCACACGGTCTTCCCGCATCCGACCCTGTCTGAAATGATGCACGAAAGTGTGCTCGACGCCTTCGATCGGGCTATTCACTTCTGATGATCAGCGTTCGCCCGCCGACGCCCGCCGACTTCGATGCCTGGCTGCAACTGTGGCAGGGCTATTGCGATTT
>CBFDEA010000543.1:0-1761 GCA_965603695.1 uncultured Rhodospirillaceae bacterium
TTTGTTGGCTATCCCGAGTCCCTGTTGGATCAAATTCCGCAAGCAGCACTGGAAAGTTTTGCCGGTGTCGGCTACCCTCACGCGGCCGACGTGATCGCAATGGGAAACGTGGTTCTCGACATTGGTTCGGGTTCGGGGACGGACAGCCTGATCGCCGGGCACAAAGTTGGCGTGGAAGGCCATGTTTATGGCCTGGATATGACCCCGGCGATGCTGAAAAAACTGCAGGACAATGTTGATATCGCCGGTTTCGAAAATGTTTCACCCCTGGCTGGCGAAGCAGTAGATTTTGCCCTTCCCGACGAAAGTGTCGATGTGGTGAGCTCCAACGGCGTGCTCAATCTGATTCCCGATACAGCCAAGTGTTTCGCTGAAATTTTCCGGGTGTTGAAGCCTGGCGGACGGGTGCAATTGGCCGATATCGTCGTCGATAAGGCTATTTCCGATCAGTGCCGCGCCGACCCGGAACTTTGGGCGGAATGCGTGGTCGGTGCATCGTTAAAGGATCAGTATGTCGCGCTGTTTGCCGAAGCAGGGTTTCGCGACATTACGGAAATCAGATCTTTCGATTACTTCGCCGGCAGTAACAGCGAAAAAACCCGCAAAGTCGCCAGCGGCTTCGACGCCCATACAGTTGAACTGGTGATGACCAAGCCCACTTAATCCTTGAGCAGGCGGATCAGGCTTGAGGTGTCCCAACGGTTGCCGCCGCGTTCGGCGATTTTGTCGTAGTATCCGGCGACGGTCGTGGTAACAGGCAGGGCCGAGCCATTGTTTTTCGCTTCGGCCATGCAGATGCCCAAATCCTTGCGCATCCAGTCGACGGCGAAACCGAAATCGAATTGATCATCGGCCATGGTGTAGGCACGGTTTTCCATCTGCCACGACTGGGCGGCACCCTTGGAAATAACATCGACGACGCGTTTGACATCAAGCCCGGCCTTGTCAGCAAAATTCAAGCCTTCGGACAGTCCCTGCAGCAAGCCTGCGATGCAGATTTGGTTGACCATCTTGGTCAACTGCCCTGCCCCCGCTTCACCCATCAAGGTGACAGCCTTACCGTAGGCTTCCATGATCTCGCTGGTGGCGTTAAAAGCGTCTTCATCACCGCCCAGCATGATCGTCAGTTGGCCATTTTCAGCCCCAGCCTGGCCACCCGATACGGGGCCATCGAGGAAACGTTTGTCCTGTTGTTTGGCGGCGGCATAGATTTCCCGCGCCACGTCAGCCGAAGCGGTGGTGTGATCGACGAAAATAGCGCCCTCGTCCATGCCGGCGATAATGCCGTCTTCGCCGAAGGTGACGCTGCGCAAGTCATCATCGTTACCGACGCAGGCGAAAACGATATCGCATCCCTCGGCGGCGGCTGCCGGGGTTTCGGCAAAAGAACCGCCGTGTTCCTTGGCCCAGGCTTCAGCCTTGGCGGTGGTGCGGTTATAGACGGTGACATCGTGTCCGGCTTTGGCCAGGTGACCGGCCATCGGGTAGCCCATGACACCAAGACCGATGAAAGCGAGTTTTTTCGACGCCATTTGCTTGTTCCTTCGATTAAATTCAGTTGCTTCTGTTTAGGCTAGTCGGCTTGTTCGATCAACGATTTTGGGCTGATTTTCCGTATCGTGAAACGTTTCTAATCAGCCAGCATCGCCCGCAGGCTTTCAAGGCATGTCGTATCAGGGGCCAGGATCAGGACTTCGTTTGCGGCTTCCGCGTCCTTTGGCTTCAGGTCCGGGTGATAATTCCGGCCCGCCTTGATAAGGC
>CBFDEA010000544.1:0-1760 GCA_965603695.1 uncultured Rhodospirillaceae bacterium
ACTTAAGTTCATTTTCGATCATCAAGGCGACGCTCGGCTCTTTGCCAAGCCAGACCGGGGCTTGTTCGACAATCTCGCCAGCGCCAAGAAGGGCGTAGTTGTCGAATTCGCGGAAACCCCACTCAAGTAGCCTTTCGGGCTCGCGCGAGCGTTCCTTTTTCGAGCCCAGTCCATTGACCACCAGGACCAGGCGGCGCTCGCCACGGGTCGCCGAAGCGGTCAGGCCGTAACCGGAATCCTGTGTGTGGCCGGTCTTCAAGCCATCGGCCCCCATGTCCTTGTAGACCAAGGGGTTGCGGTTGTTCTGCTTGATCCCGTTGAAGACGAAACTGGTCTCGGAAAAATAGTGATAATATTCAGGGAATTGCTCGATAAGCAACTTGGCCAGAGTCGCCAGATCCTTTGGCGACATCAGGTGTTCCGGGTCTGGCCAACCGGTCGAATTCTTGAATGTGCTGGCGTTCATGCCGAGTTGACGGGCGCGTCCCGTCATTTCATCGGCAAAGGCCTCCTCAGACCCGGCAATCCCTTCGGCAATGACGATGCAGGCATCATTGCCGGACTGAACGATGATACCGCGAATAAGATCTTCGATACGGACCAGGAACATCGTTGAACTGCCGCTTTTTGCACCGCCTTTGCGCCAGGCGTTTTCGCTGACCGAAAACTTGTCATCGAGGGACAAACGACCATCGCGAAGCCGTTCGAAGACCATATAAATCGTCATCAATTTGCTCATGGACGCAGGTGCCATTGGCACATCGGCGTTCTTCTCGAACAGGATGGCTCCTGTTTCGGCGTCCATCAAGACCCCTTGCTTGGCCAGAGTCTCGACAGCCTGGGCGGCAGGAATGGCAAAGACCAAGGCAAAGGTCAGGGCGATAAAGCGCAAAGTGTATGGCAGCATCGTCAGGTAATTTCCGTTAGAGGGGCAGCTTTAAGCATCAATCAACGATGGTTCTTGCATCGGTATAACCTGAGGCGATGACTCGCTCAAGCATATGATCGGCCTCGGCAATGGAATTGATTGGCCCGACCCTGACTCGAAACAGGTCGCGACCATTGATCAATACAGGCGAGACCTTGACTGAGCCCAGGCTGGACAAGACAGCGCGGACGCGATTGGCGTTGTCGAAGTTGGAGAACGCTCCGGCCTGAATGAATATTCTGGTCTGCTGCAAGACTGGCTCGAGCGTCACTTCATCACTGGTCAGGGAAGCGTTTTTGGGGGCGAGGGCAACCTGTTCCGGTGGCACCGCTACCACGGGCGGGGGCGCACTGGGTTGTTCATTCTGATCGTTGCTGCCGATCACCGGTAAAGACTGACTGCTGACTTTCGGCTTCGGCATGCTGTCGATGGTGATCGGCGTCCCGATTTTCGCCAATTGCGCATCGCCCTTAAGGCGGGCCGCCAGGATGCGGCTTTCCTCGGCCAGGATACGGACCCGAATACTCGCCGTTCCTTGTTTTTCGAAACCAAGCAATTGCGCGGCGCGCCTGGACAAGTCGAGAATCCTTCCGTGGGCATAGGGGCCACGGTCATTGAGACGGATATTCAGGGTACGCCCATTGCCCAGATTGGTGACGCGAACGATGCTTGGCAACGGCAAGGTTCTGTGGGCGGCGGAAATTCCGTTCATATCGTAAATTTCACCGTTGGCCGTCTTGCGACCGTGAAACTTGGCACCGTACCAGGAACCGATGCCGGTTTCATCGTACTCGTAATTTTCATCCATAGTTACAGTAGACGAATAAACATA
>CBFDEA010000545.1:0-1758 GCA_965603695.1 uncultured Rhodospirillaceae bacterium
TGGCCGAGATGGTCGCCGAAAATGCCGATGTCCAGGCATTGCCACCATCAAAGTGCCAGTCTTCGTTGGCGCGTTGGAAAGTGCAATTCCCGAGGCCCCGGTAAAGAATGTTCTCGCCGATGCGCAGCACCAGCAGGTCGACCAGGCCGTCACTATCCACATCCAGGGGATAAGAACCGACGTTCTTTTCCATTTCAAGCCCGGAAGACAATTCAAAATCAAACTTCAACGCCCCGCCCTTGCCACTGATATTGCGGTATAGCCTTGAGGTTGCCGCACCGCCTGCGAAGAACAGTTCGGGTTTTCCATCGCCCGAGCAATCGAAGGCGGAAAGGCCGCCACCGGTCATGAACATCATTTCCTCACCACGGTAAGAAACGTCGATGCCCGATGATCCTGTTTCCTCGGCAAAATGCGGTATCTCCGCCGCCATGACAGGTGTCGCAAGTAATGTCACGAGTAGGGTCAGGATGCGTTTCATCTACAGCGTCCCCAAAAAACGGTGCAGGGAATAGCGCTGCGCATTATCCAGTTGCCGATAAGCCTGAACCACGCCGGTCGCCTCGCCGCCATGCCACAAGATGGCTTCACGCACGTCTCTGGCCCGACCATCGTGCAGCAAGGGTTCCTTCTTTTTCATGAGCCTGCCAAGGCCCATCAGCGGGGCCGTGCGCCACTCGCCGCCCATGGCCGATCCTTCGATCAGCCCATCGGCCAGCCCGGGTCCGGTATCATGGAGCAACAGGTCGGTGTACATGCGCACCGTACCACCATCATTTAAAGGCAATTCCGGCATATGGCAGGCGGCGCAGCCGATTTGCCTGAACAGTTGCTGGCCTTCCGGATCGGTACCGCGCGGCGGCGTTGGAACAAGGTCGAGGACACTATCGGTGACAAGCTTAATCACCTTGTCGGAAATTTCACGACCATCGTTACGGGGCCGTTCGCCATGGGCGGCGCTGTAACAGTCTTTTTGCCTTGGCGTGCAATCGCCCCAGGCCGGACCCATAAGCTTCGACGACAAGCCCATGTCCATGCGGAAGGCCTTGGCGGTCTGCACTTGCAGCGACCACTGGCCCGCCTTCCAGCCGAAGCGACCAAGGGCGGTGGAGCCATCGAACAGGGTCACCCGGTTGATTCGCCCGGAAATGCCGTCGCCGTTACTGTCATCCGGATCGGCAAGCGCAACGAGCGTCGCTTCGGACACCTTCTCCAGATCACCATAGCCGTGCAGCGCCTGCGATACCCGTCCGGCAATCACGCTCGATTTGCTTAAAGGCCCGTAAGCCGGATGGCGCAGTTCAAACACCGGTTTCCTTAGAATAGTTCCCGAAGGGTCGCGCACGGTCTCGAAGCGCACGGCGGGCTGGCCTTCGCCTTCAAGCCCGGAAATGGCGCGCGGTTGAATTTGGCCGCCGTAGATAGGGTCGCCATACTTGCCGGATCCGACTTTCAGCAAAAGGCTGTCGCCCTTGATCGTGCCGTCGGCCCAGAATTCGAATTTTCCACGGTCGCCATTAGGGTGACAGGCATCACATGAACGCGCATTGAACAGCGGCCCCAGGCCATCGCCCGCCACTTCACCGTCGGCGAAGCGCGTCGCCGGGACCCACTCCTTGCCATAAAGTTCTGCACCTGGATTGGCCGCAGATGCCGCCCGCGTCGGTTTGGCTGCCTTGAGGACCGGATAGAAGCGGGTGAACACCCAGTCCTGGTCGGCTTCGGGTATATCGCCTGTGCAGTTTGTTGATAGATAGT
>CBFDEA010000546.1:0-1752 GCA_965603695.1 uncultured Rhodospirillaceae bacterium
GGTCAGGCCGCAAATCTGGATACCCTCAAGGCCCTTGCCGCAGAGCACACCATTCCGATAATTGAAGATTGTGCGCAGGCCGCCGGGGCATCCTACGGCGCGGCCAAGCTGGGTTCCATCGGCGCTCTCGGCGCTTTCAGCTTCTTCCCGACCAAGAATCTCGGCGCGATTGGCGATGGCGGTGCGGTCCTGACCGACGATGACGCGCTGGCCGAACGCTTAAATGGTCTGCATCAATACGGCTGGCGGGACGACCGGATCAGCCATGTCGCGGGCACGAATTCCCGTCTCGACGAACTGCAAGCGGCGATTTTAAGGGTCAAGCTGCGGCATCTCGAGGACGATACCGCGCGCCGCCGGGCCATCGCAGACCAGTACAATGCCCTGCTTGAAGGTCTCGATGTTATCTTGCCGAAGGTGCGCCCCGGCAGCGCCCACGCCTATCACCTGTACGCCCTGCACTGTCAGGATCGTGACGGCTTGCTGGCCCATTTAAAGGCCGACGATATTGTTGCCGGTGTGCATTATCCGATACCCGTTCATCTGCAACCGGCTTACTGCGGCGGAACCTTACCGGTCACCGAACAGGCGGCCCGGCAAACTTTATCGCTGCCCATGTACCCGGAACTGAACGAAGCCGATATCGAGCGTGTCGCCGCTTCCGTGCGTCGCTTTTTCAAGGGGGCCTAAGCCATGAGCAGCGCCTCCCTGGAAGCCGCTTACGCCGGAAAATCGATCCTCATCACCGGGGCCATGGGCTATGTCGGCAGCGCATTGGTTCAGCGGTTGTCAGGCTATCCGTGCCGCATCGTCATGGCCTCGCGCCAGGGCGGACTTGGGCCTTGGGCGGAGAGCGCCAGCACCGCCAACATCGAAGGCTGGGCCGGCGATATAACGGACACCGATTTCTGGTCGCGCGCCCTTGATGCTTGCGACGCCGATATGGTTTTCCATTTCGCCGGACAGAACAGCGTTTACGCGGCGGCGGAAAATCCTAGCGCCGATTTCGCCGTCAATGTTGCTCCGGTTTTGAATCTGGCCGAGACAATCCGGACCTTATCTAAAGATGTCGATGTCCTTTATTCGGGAACGGCGACGGTGGTCGGCATGTCCGTCCACGCCGATAACATCGACCGCCCAGTGAGCGTTTACGATCAGCACAAACTGATGGCCGAACAATATCTGGAACTGTATGCCCGCATGGGGGCTTTGCGCGCCGTGACCTTACGCCTGGCCAATGTTTACGGTCCCGGGGTCAGCGTCGGCAGCCCGGACCGGGGGATATTGAACAAGGTCATCGCCGCCGCCTTAAGCGGCAAGCCGGTATCGATCTTTGGGCAAGGGTCCTCGACCCGCGACTACATTTTTATCGATGACGTGATCGAGGCCTTCGCCTGTGCCGGGGCCAACATGGACCGGGTTTCGGGGAAGCATTATGCTTTGGGCACCGGCGCTGGCCATCTGGTCAAGGACGCCTTCACCCAGGCCGCGACGCAAGCCGCCGCTGCGGGTGGCTTTAGTGCCGATATTTCCTACGTCCCCTGGCCTGAAGGCCTGTCGGAAATCGAGCGCCGAGATTTCATCGCCGACATCACGGCTTTAAGCGCCGACGCGCAGTGGCTGCCGAAAGTCGATCTGGCCGAAGGCGTCAAGCGGACCATTGCCGCCTTTGTTGCGGGGGATCAATCATGAGTAAACGCCTCGAATTGCAGTCCTTCATCGATGAGGCGGGCTCTTTGGTGATCGGCGAGG
>CBFDEA010000547.1:0-1726 GCA_965603695.1 uncultured Rhodospirillaceae bacterium
ACATGTCGCGAATTTCTTCGTCGTCCATCAATTCGAAAATATGCGCGGAATGCTCTTGGCCAAGCGCCAGCATGAAGACAGCCGCCTTTTGTTGACCCGATAGACCGCGTAGTTCGTTCTTTGCTTTTGCCATTGTATTAAACTACATCAACTTTCTTGGTACATCCACGTCCGGATGATTGAGAGCGCTTCTTCAGGATGTTTTTCAACGATTTCCCCGACCTTTTTGACCGAAGAGGCCTTGACCCGTCCTTCAACCCGGTCGATATCGATCAGTTCTTCATATTGGTCGGCCATGCCGGGGGCTTCACTCGGTGATGGCCCACCGGCGCTTGGCGCGGTAAGCGCGGCTGCGGCGGCGGCAGAAGTCTGATCGGCCAACATTCTGCCCTCAGCCATGGCTGCTGGCAAGGCTTCGAAGGCCCTGGATACCAGCGGTCTGACAACCAGCAGGATGACCAGAATAGCAACAATACTTAAGACCAGGATTTCAGCCATTCGAAGCAGGTCGTTCTTGTTCAGGCCGAAGAACAGTTTCAGTTCTTCTTCTTCCACGGCACCCAGATCGGCGAATTGCATGTTAATGACATCGACGGAATCGCCCCGGTCTGCGTTGAACCCGATGGCGCTTCTGACCAGTGTCGCCATCAATTCCATCTCCGCTTCGTTGCGGGGTTGATAACTTTTTGCGCCTGTATCATTGGCCGGGTAAGTGCCGTCGATGAGGACGGCAACCGACAGGCGGGTGATGATGCCAGACTCGCGAATATGGTTGATAATTTTTTTCGAGTTCGAGTAATTGACGGTTTCCTCGGTGCGGCTCTCGTTTGATTTCAGGTTTGCGCCTGATGTCGAGGAACCTAAATTTGCGTCCGGCAGGTTGGTGGCGACGCTGACCGGTGTCGCCCCGTCGCTTTCCTGATTGTTGTTGGATTGTTCGACGCTTTGGGTTGAGGCGACGACCTGGCCATCGGGATCGAACACTTCTTCATTGGTGATGATCTGGTCAAAGTCCATATCGACCGTGACTTCGGCCCTGGCCTTCCCGTAACCGACGATGTTCTCAAGTAGTTGTTCGATTGTCCCGCCGAGCTGTCTTTGCATGGCGCGTTTGCGTTCTTCGCCTTTGGCGGCCATGGCCCCGGGGGAAGTCGTGTCTTCAAAACCGCGCGCCAGGAGCGAGCCCTTGTTGTCGATTATGGAAATCCTGTTGGGCGTCAATCCCGGCACCGCTGCGGCGACAAGGTACTGAACAGCCGAGATTTGTTCGGGGTCAAGACGACCAGCGTTCATTTTCAGCATGACCGTAGCGCTTGGTTGTTGGCTCTGGCGGGAAAACAGCTGGCGCTTGGGCAGGACCAGGTGGACGCGGGCCGAACTGACCGATCCAATCGATTTTATGGTTCTGGCAAGCTCGCCTTCAAGGGCGCGCAGCAAGTTGACGTTCTGGATGAAATTGGTTGTACCAAGAGAACTGGCGTTGTCGAAAATTTCGTAACCGACGATCTGGCCGCCACCTATTCCTTGTCCAGCCATTGACAGGCGCAGTTTACCGACCATTTCGGCCGGGGCGTAGACATCGGTACCATTACGAACTTCGAAAGGTGTGTTGGATGCCGCCAGTTGGGCCGTGATTTTGGACTGGGCGTCAGGCTGTAAGCCGCCATAGAGCAATTCCAGCTGCGGGGCCGTCAAGCGGGTCGTGATGAAGATGAAGAAGCCAATC
>CBFDEA010000548.1:0-1724 GCA_965603695.1 uncultured Rhodospirillaceae bacterium
GATGACCTGGATGTCGGCCTCATAGCCAACCGCCAGATTGCCGATTTTGTCATCCAGCCGCAGCGCTTTGGCACTGCCCAGGGTGGCCAGATAATAGGCCTTCGCCGGATGCAGGGCGTAGCCTTGCAACTGACCGATCTCGTAGGCCGATTTCATGGTATCGAAGATCGAAAACGATGAGCCGCCGCCGATGTCGGTGGCCAGGCCGACGGTGATCGGGGCCGCCCCTTCGCGCAAATCCGCCAGCTTGAACAATCCCGAGCCGATAAAGGTGTTGGAGGTCGGGCAATGGGAAAGGGCGGCACCGGATTGTCTTAAAGCCGCGATTTCCCGCTCCGTCAGATGAATGCCGTGGCCGAAATTGGCTCCTATTTTAAGCAAACCGTAACGCTCATAAACATCGAGATAATCGCGGGCTTCGGGAAACAGCTTCTTGACCCAGGCGATCTCGCCGGGGCTTTCGCTGAGATGGGTCTGCATCAGGGTGCTCGGGTATTTCTCCCACAAGGCCCCCGCCGCCTCTAATTGCTCGGGACTCGAGGTCGGGGCGAAGCGCGGGGTAATGGCGTAAACGCAGCGATCTTTGCCGTGCCATTGATTGATCAGGGCCGCAGATTGATCGTAGGAGCTTTGCGCCGTATCGAGCAAATCATCCGGGGCATTGCGGTCCATCATCACCTTGCCCGCCGCCATACGCATACCGCGCCCGCTGGCTTGCTCGAAAAGCGAGGTCACCGACTGTGGATGAACCGTGCAGTAAACCGACGCGGTGGTGATGCCGTTGCGTAAGGCTTCATCGAGAAAAAACGAGGCCGCCCGCTCGGCGTAGTCCTTGTCGCCGAAGCGGGCCTCGGCGGGGAAGGTGTAGTTGTTCAGCCATTCCAGCAACTGCTCACCGTAAGCGGCGATGATTTCGCTTTGCGGGTAATGAACGTGGGCATCGACAAAGCCGGCCATAATCAGGCAATCGCGAGAGTGTTCAACAAGCACCTGCGGATGACGATCCAGCACGGCGCTTGCCGCGCCGACATCGATAATGACGCCGTCTTCGATAACGACGAGCCCGTCACTCTGATAATCGACGCTGTCTTCGGGGCCGCAGACAAACGGGTCGTCCCTGAAGCTTAACGTCTGACCCCTGAAGGCTTTTTTTTGTTTAGTCTTCATCACTTTGAATTCTCGAAAAAAAGGCCCCCAATGGATCAAGCAATCACCACCGGGGGCCTCCCTCAAGTTCTACCTCAACAATTAAGGCAGGTTGCCTGAAACGCCTTCGACATAGAAGTTCATACCGGCAAGGTCGCCATCTTTAATGACTTCACCCGCAGCCAGGAAGGCCGAGCCGTCCTGCTTTTTCAAAGGCCCGGTGAAGGGATGCAAGGTACCCGCCGCAATCGCGGCCCTGGCTTTGTCCGCTTCGCCCTGGACAGAAGCCGGAATGGCCTTGTTCCAGTCGGCCATTTTCAGCATGCCTGAGTCGAAGCCGCCCCAAACGTCGCCGGATTTCCACGTCCCGTCCATCACCGCCTGGACCCGTTTGACGTAGTACGGGGCCCAGTTATTGACGATCGCCGTCAGTTGGGCTTTCGGTCCGAAGCTGTGCATATCGGATGCCTG
The DNA here is from genome assembly GCA_965603695.1 of uncultured Rhodospirillaceae bacterium. GTDB lineage: Bacteria > Pseudomonadota > Alphaproteobacteria > Rhodospirillales > JABHCV01 > JACNJU01. Next base: position 1,618 of record CBFDEA010000548.1, read on the forward strand.
GCCGACGGCATAGATGCCTTCCTGTTCGGCCATTTTCATGGCTGCCGGGGAATCCGTATGCTGGAACAGAACGTCCGCGCCCTGATCGCGCAGGGCCTTGGCGGCGT
>CBFDEA010000549.1:0-1718 GCA_965603695.1 uncultured Rhodospirillaceae bacterium
TCAATCGCCGTCTTTTCGTCTTCGCCGATCTTATCGCCGAATTCCTTCAGGTTCTTCTCCGTTGAATGGACAAGGCCGTCGGCGTGGTTGCGGGCATCGACCACTTCTTTGCGTTTTTTGTCCTCATCGGAATGCGCCTCGGCATCCTTGACCATACCTTCGATATCTTCGTCGGTCAGTCCGCCAGAGGCCTGGATCTTGATCTGCTGTTCCTTGCCCGTCGCCTTGTCTTTTGCCGAAACATTGACAATACCGTTGGCGTCGATATCGAAGGTCACTTCGATTTGCGGGATCCCGCGCGCCGAAGGCGGGATGCCGACCAGGTCGAACTGACCCAGTATCTTGTTATCGGCAGCCATTTCACGCTCACCCTGGAAGACCCGGATCGTCACCGCAGTCTGGCTGTCTTCGGCGGTCGAGAAGACCTGGCTTTTACGGGTTGGGATCGTCGTGTTGCGATCGATCAGGCGAGTGAACACGCCGCCCAGAGTCTCAATACCAAGGGAAAGCGGCGTCACGTCGAGCAACAGCACGTCTTTAACGTCGCCCTGCAAAACACCGCCCTGAATGGCGGCGCCGATCGCCACGACTTCATCGGGGTTAACGCCCTTATGGGGCTCGCGACCGAAGAATTCCTTGACCGCTTCGATGACCTTGGGCATGCGGGTCATGCCGCCAACCAAAATCACTTCATCGATTTCACCAGCCGTCAGGCCTGCGTCTTTAAGGGCCTTCTTGCAGGGCTCAATGGTGCGTTGAATCAAATCATCGACCAGGGCTTCCAGCTTTGCGCGAGTCAGTTTGATATTCAGATGCTTCGGTCCCGAGGCATCTGCGGTAATGAACGGCAGATTGATTTCCGTCTGCATGGCGCTGGACAGTTCGATCTTGGCCTTTTCGCCTTCTTCTTTCAGGCGCTGCAGGGCCAGCTTGTCCTGGCGCAGGTCAATGCCACTTTCCTTTTTGAATTCATCGGCCAGATAGGCAACGATGCGGGCGTCAAAATCTTCACCGCCCAGGAAGGTGTCGCCGTTGGTCGATTTGACCTCGAACACGCCATCGCCGATTTCAAGGGCCGACACATCGAAGGTGCCGCCGCCAAGATCGTAAACGACAATGGTGCCGCTTTCTTTCTTGTCCAGTCCGTAAGCCAGGGCCGCAGCCGTTGGCTCGTTGATGATGCGCAGCACTTCAAGACCGGCGATCTTTCCGGCGTCCTTGGTTGCCTGGCGCTGGGAATCGTTAAAGTATGCCGGCACCGTAATCACCGCCTGGGTGACTTCTTCGCCGAGATAACTTTCCGCCGTTTCTTTCATCTTGCCCAAGATGAAGGCGCTGACCTGACTGGGGCTGTACTTTTGGCCACCGGCCTCGACCCAGGCGTCGCCGCTATCACCGGCAACGATCGAATAGGATACCAGTCCCTTGTCTTTTTCGGTCAGCGGATCGTCGTAACGGCGACCGATCAGACGCTTGATCGCGAACAAGGTGTTTTCCGGGTTTGTCACCGCTTGGCGTTTGGCTGGCTGGCCGACAAGGCGCTCGCCACTTTCGGTGAAGCCGACAATTGACGGCGTTGTCCGAACGCCCTCGGCGTTCTCGATAACCTTGGCTTCCTTACCGTCCATCAGGGCGATACAGGAGTTGGTGGTACCAAGGTCGATTCCGATTACCTTGCTCATAATATATCCTCTTGCGTTGCGGCGAATTTCCCATGA
>CBFDEA010000550.1:0-1716 GCA_965603695.1 uncultured Rhodospirillaceae bacterium
GTTGTTTCCTGGTTTTTATTCCCGCCGTTGGCGAATTCGTCATCCCCGACCTGCTTGGCGGATCATCGACGCTGATGATCGGCAAGACTCTGTGGAGTGAGTTCTTCAATAACCGCGACTGGCCACTGGCATCCGCCGTCGCCGTGCTGTTGTTGTTGATGCTGGTCGTACCGATTGCGCTTTTCCAACGCTATCAGGTTCGCCTGATTGAGAGCGAGAAGTAGATGCAGAAAAAATTCTCAGCCTTCAATATGGCGTCCCTGATTATAGGTTTTGCCTTCCTCTACATTCCAATCCTGCTGTTGATTATTTTCAGCTTCAATGAATCGCGTCTGGTCACCGTGTGGTCGCGTTTTTCGACCAAGTGGTATGGCGAACTTCTGCAAAACGAAGCCATCATCGGGGCCGCCATGGTGACATTGAAAGTCGCCCTGATGTCTTCAACCGTGGCCACGATACTCGGCACCATGGCCGGTTTTTCCATGTCGCGGTTCGGAGTTTTCCGTGGCCGCACCCTGTTCAACGGCATGATATACGCGCCGCTCGTGATGCCCGAAGTGGTCACCGGATTGTCGCTGTTGTTAATGTTCGTGGCTATTTCCCTCGACCGGGGGATGCTGACAATCACCCTCGCCCACATTACTTTTTCCATGTGTTATGTCGCCGTGGTTGTGCAATCGCGATTGACCTCGTTCGATCGTTCCATCGAAGAGGCGGCGATGGATTTGGGCTGTCCGCCCCACAAGACGTTTTTCCTGATCACCCTGCCGATCATCATGCCGGCGGTCGCCTCTGGCTGGCTGCTGTCATTTACCCTGTCGCTCGATGATCTGGTTATCGCCAGTTTCACATCCGGGCCCGGGGCAACGACATTGCCCATGAAAATCTATTCACAAGTCAGGCTTGGCGTAACGCCGGAAATTAACGCCGTCTCGACGATCCTGATCGGCATTGTTGCCATCGGCGTTGTTATCACGTCGATCGTCCATAAGCGCAACACGGCGCACAAGGAACGCGACCAAAGACTGGCGGCTTCTTAGAAAGTGGGCGGTGTCGCGGCGCTGACGATCTGGCATTCCTCGTCGCTGACATTGTTAAAGCTGTGCGGTATCAGGCTGTCGATGTAGTAGGCCTCGCCTACCTTAAGGTCCCTGACTTCGTTACCCAGGGTGATGCGGATCGTGCCTTTGGTGACGACGCCCGCCTCCTCGCCCGCATGACTGATCATGTTTTCGCCCGACCCGCTGCCCGGCGGATAGGTTTCGTGCAAGACGCGCAGCTTTCTGTTCTTGCGGCTCGCCCCGACCAACATCAACGATGAGCCGCCCTCGGACAACTCGACCAAATCCTTGACACTGAAGAATGATTCCTGTTTCGGTTTCATCTCCATGGTGAAGAAATCAATCAGGCTCATGGGCAGGGCTTCCAACACCTTCTTCAAAGAATCGACGGACGGGCTGACCCGGTTCTGTTCGATCAGTGAAATGGTCGAATTGGTGACCCCGGCGCGCCGCGATAATTCGCGCTGCGACAGATTGTGCATCTTGCGAATGGCTTTAAGTCGCTCGCCGATATCAATAGCCATTTTCGTGCCTCCAATATTTAAGCGGTGGTACCGCCATCGACGGAGTATGTAGCCCCGGTAACGTATGAGGCTTTGTCGGAAGCCAGGAAAAGAACCACCGAGGCGATTTCATCGGGATGGGCGATACGGCC
>CBFDEA010000551.1:0-1699 GCA_965603695.1 uncultured Rhodospirillaceae bacterium
TAACATTTCCCTGGATATCTACGAACGTGAATTCTTTTCCTTGCTGGGCGCATCGGGCTGCGGCAAGACGACGTTACTGCGCATGCTAGCCGGTTTCGAGATGCCCAGCGAAGGCCGCATCCTGATCGACGGCGAAGACATGTCGACGATCCCGCCGCATCTACGGCCCGTCAATATGATGTTCCAGTCCTACGCCCTGTTCCCGCACATGAACGTCGAGGCCAATATTGCCTTTGGCCTTAAACAGGACAAGGTTGCCAAGCAGGAGATATCTGAGCGGGCTCAGGCCATGTTGGAGCTGGTGCAGATGCAGGAATTCGCGACCCGCAAACCCGACCAGCTTTCCGGCGGTCAGCGGCAACGTGTGGCCCTGGCCCGGGCGCTGGTAAAAAATCCAAAAATTCTTCTTCTCGATGAACCCTTGGGCGCGCTCGACAAAAAGCTGCGCGAGGAAACCCAGTTTGAACTGATGAACATTCAGGAAAAGCTTGGCATAACCTTCATCATCGTCACCCACGATCAGGAAGAAGCGATGACGGTTTCTTCACGCATCGCCGTTATGGATCAAGGCCATGTGGTGCAGATGGCACCGCCCGGCGAGGTCTACGAATACCCCAATTCACGAAAGGTCGCCGAATTCATCGGCGAGGTTAATATTTTTGAAGGTAGGATCGAAGAGATCAAGGCCGACCACGCGTTAATTCATTGCCAGCAAACCGGCAGCACGGTCCGCACCGACCGCAGTGTCAACGGTGTCGCGGGGGAAGCCGTCTGGGTCGCGATCCGTCCGGAAAAAATGCTTATCGGCCTGAACCCGCCGAGCGATACCGACGAAAACTATTTGCAGGGAAAAGTCATGGATATCGGCTACCTGGGCAAGCTGTCGATCTATCATGTCGAACTTGAAAATGGCGACATGGTAACGGTCACCCAGACCAACCGTTCGCGCCATACGGACCTGACCATAACATGGGAAGATCAAGTTTATGTGACCTGGGCCCCTGACGCCGCCGTCGTGTTGCTGAGTTAGGAGCGATAATGCCCGCCACATCCTTAAGCCAACGGCTATCGAACAGTCTCGGTTTACACGGGCGGACATTGACCATCATGGCGCCCTATTTGTGGTTGCTGGCGTTATTCCTGATCCCCTTCCTGATCGTCTTTAAAATCAGCTTCGCCGAAATCCGCATCGCCATTCCGCCCTACACGCCGTTGTTTGAGTTTGCCGAAGAGACATTCATCGCAATCAAGCTCAATCTCGATAACTACGCCCGCTTGTTCGAAGACGCGCTTTACTGGAAGTCCTATTTAAGCAGCCTGAAAATCGCCTTCATTTCGACCCTCTTGGCTCTACTCATCGGTTATCCCATTGCCTACGCCATGGCGCGGGCGCCGCGCAATATGCAACTGACGCTGTTGATGATGGTGATCCTGCCTTTCTGGACGTCCTTTCTGATCAGGGTTTATGCCTGGATCGCGATCTTGAAGAACGAGGGGTTTCTTAATTATTTCCTGACCTGGATCGGTCTGATCGACGAGCCGTTAACAATGCTGCATACGGATATCGCGGTTTATATCGGTATCGTCTATTCCTATCTGCCGTTCATGATCCTGCCGCTTTACGCCAATCTTGAAAAGATGGACCATTCCTTACTGGAAGCCGCCGCCGATCTTGGGTGCACGCCATTTGCGGCGGTTT
>CBFDEA010000552.1:0-1695 GCA_965603695.1 uncultured Rhodospirillaceae bacterium
GAGATTTACGAGATCGTCGGCGTAAGGCAGCGTCGCACAATCGCCTTCGCTGAGGAAAGGCTGCACTTCTTCCTTGGCATGGGCAATGGCATAGGCGGAGATATCAAATCCTGCGACTTCGATCCCGGCGACGGCTTGCGTGAATTCATACAGTAAGAACGCCTTGCCGCAGCCGACATCGAGAATCTTGTCACCCGCCTTCAGGCCGTAATGCGCCGCCATATCCTTGGCGATGGGTAGCCAGCGTCCATCGTAACTGTTGCCGCCATAACCGAACTGGCGCGCGCCGTCCCAATAATCATAGCCCCACTGCTTGGCCATTGCCGCGCATTCGGCCTTGTCATGTTCGATCACCCGCTGCACGTAGTCGCGCTTCGTGGCCTTTTGGTATTTCTCTAGAAAATTAAGTTCCTGCATGTCACCCCAACCGTTCAGACAAATTCGATGTGCCCGGAATCAATCGTCAGAAAATCGCTCAAAACCAGGTTCTTTGCATGGGCCACGCAATGGTGCTGGCAATTCTTTGAAGGGTCGAAGGCGAACAATTGCTGTCGGTTTTCCTCCGACATCCAAAAGTCTTTAAACGAACGATCCTTGATCGAGCCCAGGGTGCCAAGTTCCGTGAATGCCTTGTCCTGGCATGTGTAAACCATCTGGTCGGCACCAACGACGGTGAGAAACATCAGGAACGGGCAGGTGTTGTAGGACTTGGTGAAACGTTCTTCGATCTCGTGGTAGTGGTTGATGACCGTAAATCCGTCATCGTCAAGCTTTTGCGCTTGTTTAATTTGCGCCGAAACCTCGTCGATGATTTTTCGGTGGTAGAGGTTGTTTTCCTCGACCTCGTTAGAGATGATCGCCCCGGCCACCTTGACATGATTAACCCCTGCGTCCTTTAGCATGGCGCAGACATCGGCCAGATGTGTGTGGTTGTCATGACCGACGATAAAGCTTGTGCCCAAGACGCAATCGCTTTTCAGGGCGGAAAAATTCTTAAGATTTTCAAGTAGTTGGCTAAACTCGCCGACCTTGACGCCGCGCTGTTTGGCGTAACTTTCATCGTCCCAGGCATCCAGCGAGACACGCACCCAAGTGCCACACTCGGCGAAAGCCTCGGCCATCCGGCCTTTTAAATTGGCCCCGTTGGTCAAGCTCGCAACCTTGACGCCGCCTTCGGCCAGGCGACGCACATGGGTCGGCAGACTTTTATACAACAATGGCTCGCCGCCACCCGAGAACGTCACCGCCTGGACGCCCATGGAAATGATATCTTCGACCAGTTCGACCATCTTTTCTTCAGGCAAACGGTCGGTGACATCCATGTCTTCGCCCAACTGCAAATTGTCGACCCGGTAAGCGCAATACCAGCAATTATGATTGCAGTAGTTCATCGGCTTGATGCGGATATGAACAGGCGGCACGACGGTACCCGTGCGCAGCGCCTCAATGTGGGCGACCTGACGCAGAAACTTCAAATTGCTATATATGCGAGCCAAGTCAATTTCCTATCGTGAGCCAAATTAATGATGTGGGGACTTGTGTATCCGTTTTCCATATCAAGATACTGTCATCTCACCAATGGCGTTTTCTATGGAGGCGGCTATTTTCTCTGGACTGAGCCCGTAAATGTCGAGCAGATCGTCCTGAACGCCGTAGTTCTTGGCAAAGGCGTCGGGAATACCCAAACGAACGATC
>CBFDEA010000553.1:0-1693 GCA_965603695.1 uncultured Rhodospirillaceae bacterium
CAATATGCGATGCACTGGTGCGCCACCTATGACTTGCCCGTGGTCTCGCTGCGCATGTTCAACGTGTTCGGCCCGCGCCATCGTACCGGCGGCACCTATGGCGCCGTGTTCGGGGTGTTCCTGGCACAGAAGCTGGCGGGCAAGCCACTGACCGTCGTCGGCGATGGAACCCAGACCCGTGACTTTACGTTTGTTAGCGACATCGTCGACGCTTTCGTCATGACGGCTGAATCGGACGTGTCGGGCCGCATTTACAATCTGGGCTCGGACGGCACTTATTCCATTAACCAACTGGTCGGATTACTCGGCGGTGAGGTGGTTCATATTCCAAAACGTCCCGGCGAACCGGATTCGACCTATGCCGATATCACCGCCATCAAGAATGATATCGGCTGGAAGCCGAAAATCCCGTTCGAAGACGGCGTCGCGATGATCCTGGAAAACATCGAAGGCTGGCGCGAGGCGCCGGTGTGGACGGCCGAGGGTATCGAGGAAGCGACGAGCAGTTGGTTTAAGTATCTGGGCGACGATAAATAATGACTGAGACGAACAACATTTCTACGGCTCGCGATAAGATCCGCACGGTCGAGGAACTGGCCGGTATCGTCGAGGCCTTGCGCGCTGAGGGCAAAAAAGTCGTGCTCTGTCACGGGGTTTACGACCTCGTCCACATGGGTCATGTGCGCCATCTGGAACAGGCGAAAAATGAAGGCGATGTGCTGATCGTCACCACTACCGACGACGCCCATGTCAACAAGGGGCCGGGTCGTCCGATCTTTGCCGAGGCGCTGCGCGCCGAAATGTTGGCCGCTCTGCAATACGTCGATTGGGTCGCCATCAATCACACCCAGACCTCGGAATACGTGCTCGACACCATCAAGCCGGATATCTACGTCAAGGGCTCGGATTACGAGAACCCGGAAGACGATGTTACCGGCAACATCGCGCGCGAACGCGAAACGGTTGAAAAACACGGCGGCGAGATGGTGTTCACACGCGACATCACTTTCAGTTCGTCGGAACTCATCAACAAATATCTGGGCGTCTATGACCGGCCCTTGCAGGACTACCTGAACGGCCTTCGGGGAACATCGGCGGTGCAGGAAATCCTCAACCTGATCGACTCGGTCGCCAACATGCGGGTGCTGCTGATCGGTGACACCATCATCGACGAATACCAATACGTCTTGCCGATGGGCAAGTCGGCCAAGGAAAGCATGATCGCGACCCGCTTCAAGGACAAGGAAATCTTCGCCGGTGGTGTCATTGCGGCGGCCAACCATGTCGCCAGCCTGTGCCGGGAAGTCGAGGTCATTTCCGTGCTTGGCAATCTGGATAGCCACGAAGAACTGATCCGCAAGTCCCTTAAACCGAACGTCAGGTTAACGCCGGTCTATCGCGACGACATCCCGACGATCCGTAAGTGCCGCCAGATTGATCCGGCCTATATGCGCAAGCTGTTCGAGGTCTATTACTTCGACGACACCCCCCCCAACAAGGCATTCGAGGAGTCCCTGAACGACCTGATCGCTGAGCGCGCCGGCGAATTTGATTTGGTTATCGTCACCGATTTTGGCCACGGCATGATTATGCCGTCGACCATCGATGTGATGTGCGACAAGGCAAAATTCCTCGCCGTTAACACCCAGACCAACAGCGCTAACATCGGCTACAATCTGATTACCCGTTATCC
>CBFDEA010000554.1:0-1678 GCA_965603695.1 uncultured Rhodospirillaceae bacterium
ATTCTTTAAAAAGTTTTTCCAAAGCGATGACAGTGCCGCCAAGGACCTCTTTCAACAAATCGGGTGCCGCTTCATCAAGAAAATCGTGCTGCAGCACCGTGGCCCCGCTAACCGGTTCCATTTCATTGATATCAAGGGCGACGACGATGCCTTTGGCGTTGTTTTCGGGCTTTGTCCGCTCGACGGCGACCTTGGTCCAACCGCCAGGGGCGGCACCCAGATCGACGATGCGTTTACCTGGTTTGAGGAAGTGGAACTTGTCGTCCAGTTCGAGCAATTTAAAGGCGGCGCGGGACGGATATCCACGTTTTTTGGCGTTGCAGCCACAGTGTCGAAGACAGTTTGCGACCCTTGGCGCTTTTCACCTTGGTGTGCAGGCTACGGCCGCTAAGCCCGCCTTCGGCGCGGCTCTTGCTGCGTCCGCTCTTGTTTTTCTCAGTCATGACATTACCCCGGTGAAAGTGTCGCCGCTTTCGGCCATCAGTCCCATCAACAGCCCCTCGCGGATGCCTCTGTCGGCGGCGCGTACCGTCGATGAAGGCCAATGGCGGCAGATGGCGTCGAGGATGGCGCAGCCCATGACAACCAGATCGGCACGCTCTGGCCCGATGCAGCCGTTTTGGGCCCGTTGGTCATGGTCCATGCTGGCCAGACGGTCACTAATGGCGGCGATGGTTTCGACCCGCATGTCCAGGCCATCGACCTTGGAGCGGTTGTAGCGGGGCAGGTTCAGGTAAAGCCCGCCGAGGGTGGTCACAGTGCCGGATGTTCCCAGCAACTGAAAATCGTGTGACGCGATATAATCGGAAATACCGTGTTCCTGGTCGAAAGGCTGCAAACCCCCTTCAACCTGGGCGATGATTTCCTCGTAGTGGGTGCGTTTGATAACGCCGCTACCGTATTTCTCGAGCAGCGTGACGACGCCAATGGGTAAGGACATCATGGCCAGGACGATGGCCGCACCGGCGCTTGTGCGTTCGACCCACATCAGTTCCGTGCTGCCGCCGCCGATATCGAAAACAATGGCCCGAGAGACCTTGTCATCAAGCAGTTGGGCGCAGCCGTCCAGGGTCAATTGGGCTTCCTGTTCGGTGCTGATGGTTTCCAGTTGAATGCCGGTCTCGCCGAACACTCTTTTATAGAAGGCGTCGCTGTCGCTGGCCCGGCGGCAGGCTTCGGTAGCGATAGAGCGGGACTTGCCGACGCCCTTGTCGTGCATTTTATCGGCGCAGATACGAAGCGCCTCGATAGTCCGCTCGATGGCCTGGGCGTCGAGTTGGTCGTTCCGGGACAAGCCTTCGCCCAGGCGAACGATCCGCGAGAAGGAGTCGATCACCCTGAAGGCGTTGTTCCTGACCTGGGCGATAAGCAGGCGGCAGTTATTTGTGCCCAGATCAATGGCGGCGTAAACATTTCCGCTCATGCTTATTGTGGCTCCAATAAAAAATATAATGACCTTTGGCCTATTACTAAACCTTCCGGGGCAAGGTTTCTATAGGGTCTTATACCAAGTTGCATTAATAATGATTCATAGAGACGACTTCACAAGATTTTTGGCAAGGAGCGCCCGGTGCGGCGATGCGGCACATCGTAAGACGGGCGCGACGCCGTCCAAAAGTCTTGTGAAGTCGTCGGTTCGGTCGCTTATGCAATCCGTCGGAGGGCGTCGGAAAACCTT
>CBFDEA010000555.1:0-1651 GCA_965603695.1 uncultured Rhodospirillaceae bacterium
CCCCGGACTTCGCCCTTGAAGGCGTCGATGGCAGGACCTATAGCCTGCAAGACGTCAGCGGCGAGAACGGCGTCCTGGTCATGTTCATCTGCAATCATTGCCCTTATGTAAAAGCGATTCTTGATCGTCTGGTCCGTGACGCCCGCACATTGCAAGAGCGTGGGGTCGGCGTTATCGCCATCATGTCGAACGACCCCAGCGACTATCAGGAAGACAGCTTCGAGAACATGAAAGTTGTCGCCCAGACGAACGGCTTCACCTTCCCCTACGTCATTGACCCGAGCCAGCAAACCGCCCGCGCTTACGGGGCTGTTTGTACTCCTGACTTTTTTGGTTTCGATAAGAGCATGGGTCTGCAGTACCGGGGCCGACTGGATTCATCGCGTAAAGATCCGGGACCGACGGACGCCCGGCGCGACCTGCTTGAAGCGATGAACCAGATGATTGACACCGGCCACGGGCCGACTGAGCAGATTCCCTCCATGGGCTGTTCGATTAAATGGATCAACGAAAACGAATAAGTGTATTTGCCTTCCTTGTGGTAGGCGGATATTTTGGTCAGTCCAACCTGACAAACTAAATTTTGGAGACAACTGTGGCCGAGCCCATTGAAGAAGGCATATTACGCGAGATCGACGAAGAACTGCGCCAGGACCAGTTCGCCTTGCTGTGGAAAAAATATGGCAGGTATTTCCTTGGCGTTGCCGCGATCATCATCGCCACCGTCGCAGGCTACAAGGGCTGGGAAAGCTACGACATTTCCAGTCGTGGCCAACAGGGCGAACGCTTCGCGGCTTCACTTCGCTTGGCCCAGGAAGGCAATGAGCAGGCCGCCCTTGATGCCCTGAAGGTTTTCAGCGCCGAAGCCGGGACTGGTTATCAGATGCTTTCCGGCTTTAAGGCCGCCGCCCTGATGGCCGATCAAGGAGACGCAGCCGGTGCCACCGCCGCATACGACGAACTGGCTGACGACAACTCCCTGCAATCGGTTTACCGTGATCTGGCTGTGCTTCTTGGTGCCGTCCAACGCCTCAATGCGGGTGAAGACGCGGCCGCGTTGACAACCAGGCTGGCCCCACTTTCGGCGGACGACAACCCGTGGCGACACAGTGCCCGGGAATTGATGGCCGTCCTGGCCGATCAATCCGGCGACAAGACGAAGGCCCGTGAACTGTTCAAGGCATTATCCGAAGACCAGGCGGCACCCCAGGGTATCCGTCAACGCGCCGGAGAAATGTTAGCCGCGTTAAGCCAATAGAGGATATCAGACATGCCTGTTACAAAAGCCAACAAATTGAGCATCAAAACGGCGAGCCGCGCGGCCTTTGTCGCGGGCCTGCTGGTGCTCGGCGGTTGTGAGTCCCTGACCGGGCCTGGCGGTATCTTTGGCGATACCATCAAGACGCCGCTTCCCGGAGAGCGCATTTCCGTTTTGAAACACCAGCGCTCCTTGAACCCGGACCCGGAATTCGCCGCCAAGGAAATTCTGCTGCCCGCGCCCACACCGAACGCCGACTGGCCCCAGGCCGGTGGCTACGCTAACCACGCGATGCACCATATACAGGTCAGCGATAATTTGAACTTCGCCTGGTCCAGCGATATCGGCGACGGCGCAAGTGAAGACATCAGGCTGATCGGTTCCCCCATTGTC
>CBFDEA010000556.1:0-1649 GCA_965603695.1 uncultured Rhodospirillaceae bacterium
AAGCGGAAGCTGGATATAATGTCTCTCGAAATATTCTTTGAAATCATCTCGCCGCCAAGCAAGATAGCCGGCTGAATATCTTTGTGAATAAGGTAATATTTTTGTCGGTCCACTGGCTACTGGCATGTCGCAATGGGCGACTGCCCCTTGCAAGGTTAAACACGCTGAGAGTTGATGTACATGGGCTGGATAGAGACTGGCTCGTTCCGATGTCTGGAAACCCAGATGATAATCACAGTGCGGAAGCTGAGCATCACCACCGGGGCGGACGACATTTATTTGCGAGGTGATTTGATAGGCAGGCCCGAGCCAGGATTGTGATGCCAAGGCTATCATGTCGTTGGCGTAATACTTTGCAAATACATCAGGGGCTTTCAGGCATAACTTTTCAAGGGCATTCCAGATGCGATCATTTGCCCCGGCTTTTGCAAAATGATCGCCTTCACCTGAGTTGTGTTGTTCATTGGCGATAATCTCGTTGAAAACTGCGGTCGCCTGGTCGACGGGAGATGGATCAGGAAAGGCGTGCCTAAAAACAAAAACTCCTGCGCCGTTTAATAAATTATTGCCAAGTTCTCGCATGATTTCTTGTTTGAGCGAAGGATCAACCAGTTTTTCGCGCAATGCAGACGACTCATATATCGGTACTTTTTTTTCAATAGCGACAGCATGTACCAGACTTTCGGGCTCGGGGTCTTGGCAAACGATTGAAACAAAATCTTCAATAGAACAGGTACTCTCGGTCAAATTCATAACCGTCAGTCTCCATTTAAGTCAGTAATGACTGCAATTGTCGCTTTCTTCACCGCATCGATGGTCGGTGTAAGTAGCGATATTCTATCGAAGCTGTTTGGGTTGTCAGCAAGTGACTGTCGTAACGCAGTGCCGAATGCCATGCGCAGTTCTGTGCCAATATTCAATTTACAGACGCGGCTTTCGCGGCTTAAGCGCTTGCGTTCTTCTAATGGAATTCCGCTTCCTCCATGAAGGACAAGGGGAAGGTCCGTGACGGCTTCAATTTTTCTTAAGAGGTCAAAGTCAATTCCCGACGTTTTTTCTGTATTCAAGTGCACATTGCCAATTGATATGGCGAGGGCATCTGCACCGCTCTCAAGGTTAAAGCGAGATGCTTCTTGAGGTAGTGTTCCGGATGAAGCTAGCCCATCCGCGTAACCAACAAGGCCAACTTCGCCCTCTACCGAAACGTTTGCGGCATGGGCTTTTTCGACAATACGGGCCGTAAGGTCAATGTTTTCAGATATTGGAAGTCTGGATCCGTCGAACATCACCGAGGTAAATCCATTATCGATACCTTCGAGACAATCCTCCAACGAATAACCGTGATCAATGTGACAAACCACCGGCACGGTTGTTTGTTCTGCCAAATGTCGAAACATTTTTCCCAAAACCGGAACAGGTGTATGCGCACGGCAACCGGGCCCGGCCTGAAGAATAATTGGAATGCCGGTTTCTTCTGCCGCTTTGACATAGGCGATCGCATCTTCCCAGCCTAACACCACGAGGCCCGCTAGGGCACGGCCTTCAGCCATAGCGGGCCTCAGGACGTCAGACAGGGAGGCTGCCGTCATTTGAATTTCGCGATCATATCTTTGATGCCGGGGATGGTTTCGACCTGGTAGGCATGCTCT
>CBFDEA010000557.1:0-1637 GCA_965603695.1 uncultured Rhodospirillaceae bacterium
AAAGCCAAGAACGCTTAGGTTAGCCACACTTCAACCAGTCGCCTAAGGATTTTTTACTGTCGCCATGACCGGATATTTTAGCAATTTCATCGAACACAGTGGACAATTCAGCGCGCTTGCCAGCGTCCTTACCTTGTGGCTTGGATTAACGGCGCTGGGGGCTTTTGTTGGTGGCCCGAAGCGCTTGATCGAGGCGGCGCCTCTGTATGGCTGGGCTGTCCTCACTATTGTCTTCATGCTGGGTGGTATCTTTACCAGCATTTCCTTTACCGCAATGAGCCTGGGTCTTGCCGTAGCGGCCATCCCGGCGGGCATCATTGCCTATCGTCGCGGCGGCGCTTTGCTGCCTAACGGTTTCCACAGAACTCTCATTTTGCTGCTGCCCTTGCTGGTGCTGGTTTCGGCCATGGTCGGCTCGCAATGGGATGAATTTTCGCACTGGCTGATTACCCCCCGCTTGTTGCTCGAAATGGATATCTTGCCGACCAACGCCGAGGCCAGTCGCGGCAGCACCCTGCTGGCTTATCCTTACGGCTGGACCTTCATCAATTACGCGGCGAGCCGCCTCGCCGGGCGTCTGCTCGAAAACGCCGGGGGCTTAAGCAATGTCCTTCTGCTTATAACCTTCGCCATGCTGGTCGTCCGCCTGATTGGCGAGGGATTAGGCCCGGAGCACGAAAAAAAGATCCCGTCCTGGGCGCTCTGCGCCATCGGTGGCTTGCTGGCAATCCCCTTCAACCCGACCTTCGCACAAAAAGTCGCATTGACGGCTTACGCCGATACACCCACTGCCGTCGCCCTGGCCTTTGCCGGATTCCTCGGCTGGAAGATGCTCGACGCCTTGAGCCGACAAGAGACAAAAGAAGCCGTCCGGATTTCCCTGTCAATGGGACTGGTTTTGCTGGTGTTGGTCAATATGAAGCAGGCGACGTTCGTCTTGTTTGTCCTGGTTGTTTGCTCGGTTCTGCTGGTCGGCCTGCGCGATTCAAAAATTAATTTTCGTGATCTGCTGCGCACCCTGCCGGGCATGATTTTACCGCCTCTGATTATTTTCTTTCTATGGCGCTATTACGTCTCGCAAGAGCTTGCGGGAAAAGAATTCATCATCCGCCCCTTTTCCGACTGGTTTATTGAGGAGTTGCCGCAAATTCTTGAGCGGATGCTGCTCGTGCTGTCGAAAAAGGGCTTGTATCTGGCCTTGCTCATTGTCGTTTCCGGGTTTGCCGTGCGGGGCCTGATCCGTATGAAAACGCCACTCGACCGCCTTGCCGTCATCACCGGTGGCGTGATGTTGGGTTATAATGCTTTCTTGTTATTTTCTTATGTCGCGGCTTTTGGGAAATTTGAAGCCCTACGCGCGGCCTCCATGTGGCGCTACAACATGCACTTGGGGCTAAGCGGCATCGCCTTCGCAGCCTACGGCGGTAGTTTGCTTTGGAAAAGCGCCGGAGAGAGCCATTGGACTCGACGGATTCCGGCGGCGCTTCCCATTGTCCTGATGGTCGCAGCGCCCTTCATATTTGCCAACAAACTTCGTTTCGACAAAGTCCTGCCGGTGCCCCACTATCGCCAGGTTAGTCGCGACTTGACGGAAATTTTGAGTCCCGGCGACAAACTTGTCAACATGGACCTTGAAG
>CBFDEA010000558.1:0-1630 GCA_965603695.1 uncultured Rhodospirillaceae bacterium
TTGAAACCGACCTGGAAAAACCCGGCACTGGCATTGCGGGCTTCGATGACGTTATTGATGTCTTCACGGTTCAAGGCCAATGGCTTCTCAACCAGCACCGACTTTCCCGCCGCAAGGGCGCGCGCGGTAAGTTCGCCGTGGCTGTCGTGGCGGGTGGCGATCAGGACGGCATTGATATCGGGATTTTCCAGCACCGCGTTAATGTCGGCGCTGGCATTAAGGAAACCGAACATGCCGCCGGTATGTTCGGCCGACGCGCCGCGCTGCGTGGCTACCGTGTGCAGGGTGACGGAGGGGATTTTTTTCAATTCCGGCAGCAGCACAGATTTGGCGAAACCACCGGCACCGATAACGCCAAGCACGCACTTGCCCTGGCTGTTGGAAAGTTTCGCAACAGGGAACGATAGGCCTTGTTCGGGTCCGTCTTCGCGGTAGGTCAGGACGACACCGAGATGCGGCACGGCGCCGCTGGTTACCAGATCGTAGGCCTTTGCCGCGTCATCAAGTTTGAAGGTATGGCTGGTCAGGGCGTCAACATTGAGGCGCCGTTCAAGGGAAGGCGACATCAGGCGCAGGCATTCGGCCAGGTTCTCGGTTTCGGTCCAACGGACCCAGCCTTCCGGGTATTTGACGCCGCGGCCCTCAAAATCGGGGTCATAACGCCCCGGTCCATAAGAGCGCGAAACCACCAGATTCAATTCTTTTTGCATGAATTCCCGGTACGGGAATTCGGTACCGGTCAGGCCAACCATGCAGACACGGGCACGGTCGCGGGCGATCAGCCCTGCGACCTTGAACGGCTCGCTCGATTCGGTCGCGGCGGCGATGATAATACCGTCCATACCGCGTCCAGCAGTTAAGTCGCGGACGGCGGCCTCGACGTCTTTACCACCCAGATCATAGGTCGCCTCGGCCCCCATGCGGCGGGCCAGATCCAGGCGCGGTACGTTGTAATCAAGGGCCAGAACCCGAACGCCCGATAGCGACAGCAGGCGAATAATCAATTGACCGAGCAACCCCGAACCGATCACCGCGACGCTCTCGCCGA
Source organism: uncultured Rhodospirillaceae bacterium (assembly GCA_965603695.1). GTDB lineage: Bacteria > Pseudomonadota > Alphaproteobacteria > Rhodospirillales > JABHCV01 > JACNJU01. Next base: position 1,049 of record CBFDEA010000558.1, read on the forward strand.
ACGCCGCGCCCAGATTGCGCACGGCGTGCATGGCGATTGACGACAGGGTGCCGAAACAGGCTTCCTCGTAAGAAACATCGTCGGGAATTGGCGCCGCCAGATTTTCCGGAATGACGTTCATTTCGGCGTGATTGGCCAGTCCTGCCCCGGCGACGGCGACGCGCTGGCCGACGCGAAAGCGTCCTTCCAGTCCTTGTCCCACGGCGACCACTTCACCGGCGGCGGAGTATCCCAGCGGCAGCGGTTCGTCGAGGCGGGCGAGGACGGAACGGATGGTTGCGGCAACACCGTCTCTTTTCGCCTTGGTCATAACTTTCTTGACCAGATCGGGCCGCTCGCGGGCCTTGCCGGCGAGACTTTTGCGGGCAAATTCGACGACCATGCGTTCGGTTCCGGCCGAAATCAGCGAGGCCCGGGTGCTGACAAGGATGTTTCCGGCCTTGACTGTCGGTTCGGGGACCTCGGTCAGGTTCAGTTTGCCTGTCCGGGTGCTTTGAATTACTTGTTTCATTGCAGTGTTCTACTCTGATTTCATGGGCGGATGCAAAGATAGCTTTATTGTTTCTAATTAAGGACTCGGCC
>CBFDEA010000559.1:0-1627 GCA_965603695.1 uncultured Rhodospirillaceae bacterium
CTCAGCAAGCCACGCGGGGCAAGTCCCAGAAGGTTGAGAATGTTTTTAAGCTCGGCGGCACTTGGCGGCGTGTTCAGGTATTCGATAACCACGGGCCGGGCGTTGTTGTCCTGCAACAAGGCCAGGGTGGTGCGCGATTTGGAGCACCGGGGATTGTGATAAATAGTAACGCTCATGGCTGTTGTTCCTGTTTTTGCGGTGGCACGAAGGGTTCCGGGCGCTCGTCGGGGGCCGTCTCTATATACAGCGACTGGCTCGGGAAGGCGAAGGCGCTTCCGGCTTGCTCGACGATATCCTTGATGGCGTAGGCCAAGCGTTCCTTGATCTCAAGCCATTCACCCCAATTGGTCGTCTTGGTGAAGCAATACAACATAATATCGATGGAACTGTCCGAAAAACTGTCGATACGCACGAAGAGTAAAGTTTCGGGCGGCTTGGCGAAGGCGTCATTTTCCATCACATAATTCTCGATACCGTCGCGGATGGCGCGCAACTGATCGACAGTGGTGCGGTACTCGACGCCGATCTTCCAGTAGATGCGGCGGTGGGTCATCGATGAAAAATTGACGACCGCCGAATCCGATAGTTTGGTGTTGGGCACGAACACCGGGGCCTTGTCGAAGCGTCGGACAACTGTTGAGCGGAAACCAATGGTTTCGACGGTGCCTTCAACGGTGCCCTCGACACGGATCCAGTCGCCCGTGTTGAAACGCTTTTCGGCGATAATCAGAATCCCGGCGATAAGATTTTTGAACAGGTCTTGCGCGCCCAGTGCGACGGCGACGCCGAACAGGCCCAGGCCGGCGATGATCGGGCCGACTTGAATGCCCCAGATCTGCAGAATAGTCGCCGCCCCGATGAAAATAAAAGCCGCCTTGATGGCTTTGACCAGCCACTCGACCATGGCCAGCGTGAACACTTTTTCCAAACGCTTGAGGAACTGGCTGAATGGATCGACGAGCTTGAAAAGCCCCCAGAAAATGGCGAAGGCGACCAGCGAGCGCACCAGATGTTCGCCAATGATGGCGAAGGTGCCGGGGAATTCCATGTATTCGACGACAAAAAAAGTACCGACGACAATGGGAATGAAGCGGATCGGATTTTCCAGCGCCTCGATCGCCTGGTCGTCGAAAGAGCTACCGGTCTTACTGGCTATGCGCTTTATCGCCGCTACCACGAAACGGGTGAACAGACGGCGGAAAATCAGGAACACGGCGAAGATGGCGACGGCCGTGATCAGGCGACCGATATCGATGCCCAAGACGCCGGTTTGCCAGACATCGACGGTGAGTTGCCAAAAATTCCTTAATGTTTGTATCGGGTCGTCCAAGGTCCACTCTCCATAATTTCCAGCCCACTATATGGAAGTCCGCACCGGATTACAGGGCATTTTCCAATTCATCGATATCACTGGCCTCGACGATGCGCCGGGCCAGGGCGTAGGAAAAACCGGAACGGGCGAATGCGGCAAGTTCCTTGTTCAGGCTTTCGGGCGGTTTTCCCTCTTTTCGATACGGCCCGAACCGGCGCCTGCGGGCGTAGGCGATGGCGGCGGCCAGATCGGGCTCGCCGATTTCTTCGCTCAAGGCTTTAATGGCGTCGTCGATGATGCCTGCGGGGACGGCCC
>CBFDEA010000560.1:0-1623 GCA_965603695.1 uncultured Rhodospirillaceae bacterium
TGTTGCAGGATGCCCCGGCGGTGTTCATCGCCGACAAGTATGACGACCACGGCAAGTGGATGGACGGCTGGGAATCCCGCCGTCGCCGCGATGGCGGTAACGATCACTGCATTATCCGCCTCGGCGTCAAGGGCACCATTGACGGGGTCGATATCGACACCAGCCACTTCACCGGCAATTTCCCGCCCGCAGCCTCTATCGAGGCCTGTCTTTGCGATAGCGATCCCGACGGGCAAACCGTGTGGCGGAGCATCGTCCCGGCGACGTCATTGGGTTCCAGCGCCCATCATTTTGTGCCCGTCGAAGACCCCGGAACCTACAACTATTTGCGCCTGACCATGTTGCCCGATGGCGGCATCGCACGCCTGCGGGTTTACGGCGAGCCGGTCTGCGATTGGGGCGGGCGCGATCAAGGGCAAGTCCATGAGCTTTCGGCCATCGCCAACGGTGGTCGCATTATCGCCTACAACAACGCCCATTACGGCGACCCCTGGTCGATCCTGACGGTTGGTCGCGGCATTAACATGGGTGACGGTTGGGAAACCAGACGGCGGCGCGAGCCGGGCAACGACTGGATCATCGTCGCCCTCGGTCACGCCGGTATCATCGAGAAAATCGAAGTCGATACGGCCCACTTCAAGGGCAACTATCCGGACCGTTGTTCCATTGAAGGGGCGCTTGTCGAGGGCAGCACACGCCAGTCGTTGATCACCCAGTCGATGTTCTGGCAGCCGCTGCTCGGCGCGCAGAAACTGCAAATGGACAAGCAGCATTTCTTCGAGGGTGACGCCATCGCCAGCCACCAGCCGGTCAACATGGTGCGCCTCAACATTCATCCCGATGGCGGCGTCAGTCGCTTGCGTCTCTTTGGAAAGCTTGGCTGATGGAACTGGCGCTACAAGACCTCAGCGCTGAAGCCTTCGCCCCTTACGGTGAAGTGATCGAGACCGCAGGGGCGAAAAGTTTTGAGATCAACGATGGTCACTGCACCCGCTTCCACGATTTGGCGAAGATCGACGTGGCTGCCGAGGGCGGGCGGCCGCTGATCAATATTTTCCGCACCCGCCTGTGGCCGATGCCCTTGCCGATCAAAATGATGGAGTACCACGCCCTGTCGAGCCAGGCCTTCGTGCCGCTCGCCGACACCCGGTTTTTGATTGTCGTCGCCTTGCCCGGCGCGCCGCTCGACCCCGCCTCCATGGCCGCCTTTATCAGCGACGGCAGCCAGGGTGTGAATTATCATCGCCGGGTCTGGCACCACCCGCTGGTCGCCCTGGCAGGCGTTGCCGACTTCCTGGTTATCGACCGCGGCGGCGAAGGCCAGGACTGCGTCGAGCACCACTTTGCCGAGGATCAGTGGAGGACTGTTACCGTCGCACTTTAGCGTAAATCCACCTTCCCGCCTGCGCGGGAATGACGAATTGTGTATATCCGAACATTCGAAGGAAATTTATTGTTTTGATGAGATGTTTTATTTGGATTTTGCCTTAGCGGATGACTTCTCCCCGGACTTTTTCGGCGAACCTGATAACTATATTCCCGCTAACCCAATGGTGACGCCACCGCACATTGTGCCGGAATGGTACTTCTTGCCATTTTATGCAATCTTGCGCGCCATACCAG
>CBFDEA010000561.1:0-1623 GCA_965603695.1 uncultured Rhodospirillaceae bacterium
TTCGGCCAAATCCCCCGGGACCTTCACTTTTGCCCGCGCCGCCCTGGCGAACAGGTTCTTGGCGCACGCTGTATGTAACATATCCCTATCGGCACTCAACCAAAAACCCCGACCCGGCAACTTGCCGTCTATATCGACGACGATCTGTCCGTCGGGATCGACGACGAAACGAAGCATCTCGGCGCGTTCCCGTTCCTGCTGGCTGGCAATGCAGCGCCGCTGCGGGCTTGCCTTTCCGGATGCGCCTTTTTTCGCCATGGCTCTGGCCGCTTTTGCCTAGTCCTCCGCCTTCTGTTTTTCGGTCTCGTCCGACTCCGTGGCGGCTTCATCGGCTTCCGGCGCCGACGCCTCGTCGTCTTCGAACCAGTGGGCGCGCGCCGCCATGATGATTTCGTCGGCCTTGGCCTGGCCCAGGGTCTGGGGCGGCAGCATTTCGATCAGCTCGTCACCGGCCAGATCGGCCAGGTCGTCCAGGGTCTTGACGCCGTTTTCGCCGACTGCGACCATAATCGCAGGCGTGATGCCGTCGATGGCGGCGACTTCGTCGCTGACACCCAGTTCGGCGCAGCGTTTCGACATCTCGGCGTCGCGCGCTTCCAAAAAGTTGCGGGCCCGGGCGCGCAGTTCTTCAGAAATGTCCTCATCGAAGCCTTCGATATCGACCAGATCATCGACCGGCACGAAGGCGACCTGTTCGACCGAGGTAAAGCCTTCGGTGACCAGCAGGTGGGCGATCACGTCGTCGACGTCGAGCGCCTCGATAAACAGTTGCGAGCGGTGGTCAAATTCTTCCTTGCGACGCTCGGATTCCGCCGCCTCGGTCAGGATGTCGATATCCCAGCCGGACAATTGCGAGGCCAGACGCACGTTCTGGCCGCGACGACCGATGGCCAGGCTGAGCTGTTCATCGGGAACGACGACTTCGATCTTGTTCTTTTCTTCGTCGAGCACGACCTTGGCGACTTCCGCCGGGGCCAGGGCGTTGACGATGAAGGTGGCGGGGTCGGGCGACCACTGGATGATGTCGATTTTTTCACCCTGTAATTCGCCGACCACGGCCTGCACGCGGGAGCCGCGCATACCGATGCAGGGGCCGACGGGATCGATGCTCGAATCGTGGGACAACACGGCCATCTTGGCGCGCGATCCCGGATCACGGGCGACCGACTTGATTTCGATGATGCCGTCGTAAATTTCCGGCACTTCCTGGGTGAACAGCTTGCCCATGAATTGCGGGTGGGTACGCGACAGGAAGATTTGCGGCCCGCGGGCTTCTTCACGGACATCGACGATATAGGCACGAATGCGATCGCCATTGTTAAAGTGTTCGCGCGGAATCGACTCGTCACGCCTGAGCAATGCTTCGGCGCGGCCAAGATCGACGATGACGTTGCCAAACTCGACCCGCTTGACCAGACCGTTGACGACTTCGCCGGTACGATCCTGATATTCCTTGAACTGACGCTGGCGTTCGGCTTCGCGGACCTTGGAAACAATAACCTGCTTGGCGGTCTGTGCGGCGATACGGCCAAAATCGATGGGCGGCAACGGATCGATCAGGAACTCACCGACTTCGGCATCGGGCTTCTTCGCCTGGGCGGCAGCCAATGTCGTCTGGGTGAC
>CBFDEA010000562.1:0-1620 GCA_965603695.1 uncultured Rhodospirillaceae bacterium
GGGGGTGTCCCCGCCGACAAACTCCGTTATTCCCGCGCAGGCGGGAATTCAGTTCTTTTTGTTAAACCCGGAAACGCCGTCCAGTGATGAACAGCCGCTTTTGACCCGATGCGATCATTATGCCGACACCGATAACCTCAGCAATCCAATTTGCTCTGACAATGCCTTTCTCTGTTCATTTTGCCTTGGCCTCTTTTTCAGCAGCCAATCTCAACGCCTTCAATCTTTCGGTTTTTTCCTGTGCTTGTTCTGATCTTGCTTTTTTTTCTTTAATCAGTTTTTTATCCGTGTTTCTAGACGGTTTACGATCTTTAAACTCCTCTCGATCACCGCGCTCCATAGCCGCTATCATTTTGTCATCGGCATTGTTTGGTCGTGTTGATCCTGATCCCATTACGCTACCTTCTCTGTTACATGTTGCGAACCCAAGTTTAAGTTCATTGTCTGGCTGATCTCGCCCGAAGGCAAATGCTAAATAGGTAAAACAAGAACTCAGCCTCCCCCAAAACGGGAGATTCATTGCTGCTGATTAATCATTGCTCATCCAAAAAATCGTTTACGAAGTTCCCTCTATTGCCCAATAGTGTTAGACTGGATGCCTAGGTCCGTGGAAGGTGAATGGAAATGGTTAGGCTTGGTGCCCAGCAGACAGGCGAAGATCACCAAGTAACACTTTCGAGCGTCGATATCACTAAGGCCTACCACACTGGCGAGGTCGTTATTCACGCCCTGCAAGGCGTCAACCTGGAACTGCATGAAAGCGAATTGGTGGTGCTGCTGGGTCCTTCTGGCAGTGGCAAATCGACTCTGCTCAACATACTTGGCGGTCTCGACAGTCCGACCTCCGGTCGGGTGTTTTTCCGTGACAGCGAACTTACCGCTCTCGACAGCCGTGGTTTGACCACCTATCGCCGTAATCATGTCGGTTTTGTGTTCCAGTTTTATAATTTGATCCCCAGCCTGACGGCCCGCGAAAACGTCGCGATCGTCACCGATATCGCCCCGAACCCACTGCCTGCCGAAGAGGCTCTCGGCATGGTCGGACTGGAGCAACGCATGGGCCATTTTCCGGCCCAGCTTTCGGGTGGCGAGCAGCAACGGGTGGCGATCGCCCGGGCCATCGCAAAACGCCCGGATATTCTTTTCTGTGACGAGCCGACCGGCGCGCTGGACAGCAAAACCGGCCTGTTGGTGCTCGAGGCCATCGAACGAACCAACCGGGCCATGCGAACGACGACGGTGTTGATCACCCATAATGCCGTCATCGCCGATATGGCCGACCGGGTGATGACCTTCGGAGACGGCCGGATCATCGACGTCCGTAAAAACCCCAACCGTCGCCCCGTCAGAGAGCTGAGCTGGTAGACCGCCATGACCCCGCTTAACCGAAAAATCCTTCGCGATCTGTGGCGCATCAAAGGGCAGGCGCTGGCCATCGCGCTGGTTATCGGTTCCGGCGTCGCCACCTACATCATGAGCCTCGGCACCCTCTATTCCCTGGAAGAGACGCGCAATGCTTATTACGAACGCTATCGCTTCGCCCAGGTTTATGCGCCCCTGAAGCGTGCGCCGCAGCGGCTCAAAGCCGACATCGCCGCCATTGCCGGCGTTAAAACCGTC
>CBFDEA010000563.1:0-1609 GCA_965603695.1 uncultured Rhodospirillaceae bacterium
GCCAGATAGTTCTGGCCGAGGGTCATGTTGTAGAGCGGATCGGCGGTCAGGCGATTTTTCGAATAGCCGATTTTCAGGCTGCGGGCGACCCTTTTGGCGGTGCGCGGCAGGATTTGCATCAGGCCGCGAGCGTTGGCGTGGCTTTTTGCGCCGACGAAGAAGGCACTTTCCTGGCGGATCACGGCCAGGACCAGCGGCACCTCGAGGGGATATTTCGATGAACGGGTCCGCAGCTTCGGCGGGGTCAGCTGCGGGTAGCCGGTTTCGATAAGCTCGTCGCCCCGACGGCTCGATTGCTTGGCGATTGAAATGCCGACATCCGGTCGCCCGTGATCCGCGGCCAATTGGGCGCTCAGTGCCTGCCAGCCCGGCGTCTTGCGGTAATTCTTAAGGGCCAGAATGAAGGGCTTCAGGCGTTCATGTCCATCGACCTTGTCGATAATTTTAATGGCCCGAACCAAATCCAGGGCCTGGAAGTCCTTGCTTTCGCCCTGCTCGGGATCCTGTTGCACCGGCAACAACAGGCCATGGCCGACACCAAGCCCGGCGGCGGCCAATTGGCCATAGTAGGCCGTCGGATACAGGGCGGCGACGCGGAACCATTTCTCGGCGCTTTCCGCGTTACCCAATTCCTCGGCGGCCCGGCCAGCCCAGTAGGCACCCCTGGCCCGACTGATCGGGTACTTGACGGATTCATACATGGTGACGAAATGCGTGAAGGCGGTTTCAGGTTCGTTCATGAAGCGCAGGGCGATCCAGCCCGACAGCCATTCGGCTTCGGCGAAGTTCGACCCTTTATTCAGTTTGTGATCGTGGACCAAACGGTAGGCGTCTGTGACGTGGCCTTTCTGCAGGGCCATCCTGGCCAGGGAAGCGCGTTCCTTCCACCATAAATCCGGCCGCACCAGATTGTCCGGTGGCGGCATCAAAAGCTCCAATGATTGTTCGTAACGGCCTTTTTTGCGCCGCCAACGCAGGCGCTCGTAAGTCAGGCCCGGGTCGTTGAGCAGTTCCTTGGGGACCTTGGCAATCGCCGTATCGACATTGCCGAAGCGGTGGCGCAGCATCAAGCGGGCCTCGGCCACGGCACGCATGCCCGGTTTGACTTTCCACAACATCCGCCGGACCGGCCAGTTACGGCCTTCCCACAGCAAACGATCAAGCCGTTTGACATGGTCTTCGCCGCGCAGGTATTTGCGGTAACGTTTGTAAAAGGCTTTCTCGGGGCGCTTGGCGAAATTTTTATTGATCCAGATGTCGCGAATCACCGCCTGCGCTTTTTCTTTATCGCCGCTTTCGACCAAGGCGCGGGCCAATTGTATCCAGCCTTCGGTGCTGACAGGCTCTTTATCGGCCAGCCAATCAAGGACGCTGCCTGCCGGCAAATCGTCCTGCATGGCCTCTTCGGCCCGTCGCCGCAGGGTGGCGGTGGATGGCCAGTGGGGATTTTCATCGATGAAGGTGGCGATATCGGCAAACGAGGCTTTCGATTGCTGATCCTTGTAATCGAAAAAGTGGATGATTTTTTTGGCCAGCGGGTCTTTCAGGTGCGCGGCCAGCGCGCGGGCGCGTTTCCAGTTGTTTTTAGAGACGGCAGAAAGTGCGGCTT
>CBFDEA010000564.1:0-1602 GCA_965603695.1 uncultured Rhodospirillaceae bacterium
GAAAACATCACCCCGTACAGCGTGGTGATCAGGGCGATCGCCAGGCCGCCACCAAGCTGCGAGGGGTCGCTGCCCATGCCGTCGAGCATAATAATGAGGCCGATCAAGGTGCCGATCATGCCGAACGCCGGTGAGGCGCTGGCCATGGCTTTCAGGATATTCACCGGCACGGTGTTTCTGGAAAAGGTGGTTTCGATGGTGTTGGTCAGGATTTCACGGACTTCCGCACCGTTGTAACCGCTCAATACCATCTCGATGCCGAATTTCAGGAAACGGTCGCCGCGAACTGCCTTCTTGGATTCCGCTTCAAGGGCCGGAATGCCGTCTTTCTGCACGATGTAAGCCCACTTGATGACCCGCCCGACTTCCGATTTCAGCAAGTCCCGTCCCATTTTAGCGGAAAACACGACTTTCCAGATCAGCTTCAGCGACAGCATCACGTATCTGGGTTCGTAGGAAATAAATGTCGAGGCGAGAGTGCCGCCAAACACCAGCAGAAAGCTGGAAATGCTGAGGAACAGAGTAAAGTTACTGGTTTCCAGCAAAATTGCCGAAATGAAAAGGCCGAAGGCTACAAGAAAACCAAGAACGGTGGCGATTGACATGTTTTCCCCTGATCAACGTGTCATGTTAGCGTCGAATCAACGGCCAAATTCTAGGCTGCAAACCTTTATTATTTGTTTATGAATATTGCGCGCAATCCCTTCAAACGCTTGCATAGCCGATCCAGGTCTAGCGTTCGCGGAAGGCTTCGTCCTTAAGCTTCAAAACCGGCCTGATGAGAAACTCTATGATTGATTTCTTACCGGTATGGATGTCGATGGTTGCCTGCATGCCCGGTGTAATCCGGTGCAATTCCGGGTCATCGCCCAGATAGGTCTTTTCAACCTCGACCAGGACCCTGAAATAGTGCTCACCGGCTTCATCGATGGATGCATCCGGTGCGACCATCATGACCTTGCCCTCAAGCCCGCCAAAACGAGCATAGTCGAAGGTCGATAATTTGACCACGACGGGTTGCCGTAGAGTCACGTAGCCTCTGTCAACGGGGTTAAGCCGGGCATCGATTACCAACTTGGCGCCGGTCGGTACGATCTCCATAATCACTTCACCGGGACGAACGACACCGCCGATGGTGTTGTATGCGAGATTCTGGACGATACCGTCGATGGGGCTGCGGATCAGCGCACGAGCCCCTTGTTCGGTGGCCGATACCAACAATTCCTGGACCCGGCCGATGGATTGCTCGGTCTTGCCCAGTACCTGACGTGCCTCGCTGCGGAAACGGTCTCGTTCTTCGGCAACCCGGGCCTGCGCTTCAGATATGGCCGATTTGGCCCTTGAAATGGAAGATTTAAGGCTTTTGGCATCGCCTTGCATACCTTCAACTTCGGCTTCCAACTGCAGATGTTCGATTTTTGATGTCAGGCCATCGGAAAGCAGGGAAGTCGATAATTTCAGGCGTTCCTTGGCCAGTTTCAGATTATTGATAATCGCCTGGCGGCGTGCGTCCAGTTCGCCGACTTCCTGACGGCGCTGGGTCACCGCCTGGGCCAGGACATTGGTCATCGAATTCAATTGGCGGCGGCGCGCCTGGAAATT
>CBFDEA010000565.1:0-1593 GCA_965603695.1 uncultured Rhodospirillaceae bacterium
TCGTCGAAGAAATCGTCCTGGGGAACTAGGGGTTCCGCCGGGCCTTTGTGCGGGCCTTCCATTTTCGAATGACCTGGTCGTCGCGCGTTCGGGTTGCCAGGCTTATCAAAGCCCCGCCCGGATCGTCGGGGGCCGTCCTGGGACGCCTTCCAGCATTCCGGGCATTGAGTCATCCACGGCGCGCCTTCGAACTTGTGACGACAATCCCCGCAAACCTGGGTCAGCTTGCAACGATGAAATTTTCCCGTGAAGGGATCGGTCGGGACCCATTTCCCTTTCGCGTTTTGCGTGAACGTGATCCCGGCCTGGCAGTAATTACAGGATTTAGTCGCCATCAGTATTCCCCCTTTAATATTAATATTTACTTTCTAGATCGTGTTTAAAGCCTGGGAACAAATCGGCCCCCTACCCCCTGACGGGATAAAGTTAATCCGATTTGTTATGACTAGACCGCGTCCGTCGCCTTTGGTCACATTACCGGCCCAGGGGAATCACGTCCCCCCCGGCTTCAAAATCGAAGCCCCTGGACGCCGTCTTTAAACCGGAACGGATAACCGGGATCGGTTGGGATTGTTTGCAGGGAAGGTTTTTTCGTGCGATGATTTCGACCTGGTGTATACCCTGCAAAGTAGTCCACCAAAAAAAGCCCCGTTCAGATTTCGATCCGTCCGGGGCTTTTCTTTTTACAGGGTCGCGGGATTCGCGTCAAGTAATTCGGATTTGCCGCGAGTTCTCACAAGTTCCCGCAACGTCTTTTTTATTCTGGGACGGTCCAGAACAGTCGATCAGATTCCGCGACAGCCCTTTCGCCTTGCAATAATTCCCCCGTGTCGCTTATCATGCGTCAGTCTATTTTCTATTGCGGGGTTCCAATGCGTGTTTTGATAGCTTGCGAAAGTTCGGGCCGAACCAGGGACGCATTTTTGCGCCGGGGCCACGACGCGATTTCCTGCGATCTGCTTCCGACCGAAGTGAAAGGCCCGCATTATCAAGGCGACGTCCGGGACTTGTTACACAACCCGCGCGGATACGATCTAATGATCGCGCATCCGGACTGCACCTATTTGACCGGGGCCGCTGAATGGGCCTATAAGGACGTTCAGAAAAAGAAGATCAAGCCCGGAACCCTGATCGGCGCAGCCCGACGACAGGCCCGCGTCGAAGCGATCGACTTCGTCCTGACCCTGGCCGCCGCCCCGATCCCGATGATAGCCATCGAAAACCCGGTCGGCGTTCTGTCGCGTGAATGGCGCAAGCCTGACCAGTATATCCAGCCTTACGAATACGGCGAAGACGCTTCGAAAAAAACTTGCCTATGGCTTCAAGGGTTGCCGAAATTGACCCCGACGCAGTTCATCGAACCCCGCTGGATTTGTTGCGGGGAACGCCTAGACGTTGAACTGTTGGGGAAATATGGCTGTCCGAACTGTCACGGCGAACGCCAGCCCCTTCCGCGTTGGGCCAGCCAAACGGACAGCGGCCAGAATAAGGAAACGCCAAGCCCGGACCGCTGGAAGGATCGATCCCGGACCCCGATCGGCTGGTCGGAAGCGTTCGCGGATCAATGGGGTTAGACAAAAAAAGCCCCGGCGG
>CBFDEA010000566.1:0-1589 GCA_965603695.1 uncultured Rhodospirillaceae bacterium
TCGCGCTGTCCTCGGAGCGCGACCACCATCGCTTGATGGAACTGATCCTGCTGGAAACCAAAAGTCTATGCCACGCCGATGGCGGCACTCTTTATTTGCGCACCGACGACAATCGCCTAAAATTTGAAATTATGCGCACGGATTCATTAGGGTTCGCCAAGGGCGGCACGACCGGTGAGGAAATCACCTTCCCACCGCTTGATATTTACAACCCCGAAACCGGCGAACCCAACAGTAAGAATATCGCCACCCATGTCGCCATAAGCGGTGAAACGGTCAGCATCACGGATGCTTACGAAACCGACGAATTCGATTTTTCCGGCACCAAAAAATTCGACGAAGGAACCGGCTATCGCTCGAAATCCTTCCTCACCGTGCCTATGAAAAACCACGATGGCGACGTCATCGGCGTCATCCAGTTGCTCAACGCCAAAGACCCCGCTTCGGGCGAAGTCATAGCCTTTAGCCCGGCAATCCAGCCGTTGATCGAATCATTGACGTCGCAAGCCGCCGTCGCCCTGGACAATCAGAATTTACTGCTCGCCCAGAAGCATCTGCTCGACAGCTTTATCGCCATGATCGCCGGCGCCATTGATGCCAAGTCGCCCTACACCGGCGGTCACTGTCAGCGCGTGCCAGTGCTGGCGATGATGTTGGCCGATCAGGCCTGCGTCTCCCAGGACGGGATTTTCGACGGCTTCGATATGACAGACGATCAACGCTACGAAATGGAAATTGCCGCCCTGTTGCATGACTGCGGCAAGGTGACGACACCCGAATACGTCGTCGACAAGGCGACCAAGCTTGAAACCATCTACGACCGTATCCACGAGATTCGCACCCGCTTCGAAATTTTGAAACGCGACGCCGAAATCGACTGCCTGCGAGCCATCATCGACGGCGGCGAGGAGGCCGCGCTGAAAACCGAAATGGCTGCCAAACTAAGCCAATTGGACGACGATTACGCTTTTGTCGCCAACGCCAACATCGGCGGCGAGTTCATGACCGACGAGGCCATCGAGCGGGTCAAAAACCTTGCCGCAATAACCTGGAAGCGCACCCTGGATGACCGCATCGGCGTCTCGCACGAAGAGCTGAAACGTATGGAGCGGGCCCCGGCCAAAGCCTTGCCGGTCGATGAACCGCTGCTTTCAGACAGGCCCGAACACGTTATCGAACGCGACCCGGCCAACAAGATCGCCGAAGATAATCCGTTCGGCTTCAAGATGAACGAACCGGTCGATATGTATAACCGCGGCGAGCTTTATAATATGTGTATCCAGAAGGGGACCCTGACGAGCGAGGAACGCTACAAGATCAACCATCATATGGTCCAGACCATCGCCATGCTGGGCCAGTTGCCGTTCCCAAAACACTTGCTCAAAGTTCCCGAAATTGCCGGTGGTCATCACGAAACCATGATCGGCACCGGTTATCCCAAACGCTTGAGCAAAGAGGACATGACCCTGCCTGCCCGGATGATGGCGATTGCCGATATCTTCGAAGCGCTGACCGCCTGCGACCGGCCCTACAAGAAGGCCAAGACGTTAAGCGAAAGCATCAAAATTCTGTGGTTTATGAAAAAGGAC
>CBFDEA010000567.1:0-1589 GCA_965603695.1 uncultured Rhodospirillaceae bacterium
CTGCTTTTGTAAGGGGGACGCCTTGCTGGACGAGGCGATTGCCCGACTGGCTCGCCATTTCGGCTGACGTTATCCGTTCAGGCCGGCGTGGAGTTCACTGACTAACCGGTCATAGACCGGAACATGGACGTTTCGGCCGGAAAAATTCGCCAGCCCTTCTTCCTGCAGGTCGTGAATGGTGCGCGACACGGATTCCGGTTGGGCGCCGATCATCGATGCCATGTCGCGGCGGTTCAGCGGCAGTTCAAGGATCAGCATGCCGTCTGACGATATGCGACCGAAACGATCATTCAGCAAAAACAGCAAATGAACCAGGCGGATTCTGACGTTCAGTGCCGCAACTTCGAAGAATCGTTCCTCGACTTCACCCAGCGCCTTGGCCGTACGTTCCAAAAACTTCAAGCCCAATTCCGGATTGCCGTGCAGAATATCCAGGGTCGTCTTGGTGTCCAGGAAACAGATCGAGGCATCCTTGATGACGTCGGCGCTGGCCCGGTGATCTTCCTTGGCCAGCATCGGCCGATATCCCAGGGTGTCACCCTTGAAGGCGAGCCTGACGACGGCCGTCCGGCCTTCATTATCGACCTTGCGAACGGCGATCAGGCCTTGTTCGACAAAATACAGTCCCCGGCAGGGGTCTTCCGGCAAGAAGATCGATTCTCCGGCTTTGTAATGTTTGTTGCTGATCCGGGAATTAAGCAGCGAAATGTCGTCGCTGGTCAGCGCCGACAATTCATCGATAGCCGCCAAATTGTATTTGAGAACCGGTTTTTCTGTTTCAGGCATTTCCCCCGGAGGCAAAGCCTCCCCTCAGTCATCAAACAGCGTCCCGTCAGTCTACAGTCAAATGCTTGGCAAAGATAACAGAATTCCTTTCGGATAAAATGACATGTGGTAATACAATGCAATGACGTTGATATATATCAATGTGTGATTTCGCACGCTTTTCTATACTCTCCGCACAATTAGTTCCGATAAGCGTATTTTCGAAACTTCAAAACAGGAGGATGTTATGGGGATCATCAAATTATCAATCCATAAAATTGCTATTTTAGGCATCTCGGTGCTGGCGCTGCCCGCGCTCATCGCGGCAACACCCGTGAGTGCCGACGAAGGAGTATTGGCGCACGGTGGCAAGCTCTATGATAAATGGTTCAAGGTAATCAAGGCGCCAAAACCCGCCGATACCCACATGTCATGGCCAGCAGCCAATACCAAGAAAAAAGGCAATGCCACTCATCGCTGCAAATCCTGCCACGGCTGGGATTATATGGGTAAGGACGGGGCCTATGCGTCGGGTTCCTACAAGACCGGTATCACCGGCGTGCGCAAGTTTAACGGCGGCAACGCCGCCGATGTCGTTGCTATCCTCAAGAACAAGACCCATGGTTACAGCGGCAAGATGGCCGATGCGGATATGATGGCCCTTGCCATGTTCGTCACCAAAGGGCAGGTCGATATGGATAAGTACATCGACCGCAAGACCAAAAAGGCCGTGGGGAATACCGCCAAAGGTAAAGACTATTTCAACACATTGTGCATCAACTGCCATGGCGACAAACAGGGGCCTTTCATCTTCGAGCACGCCC
>CBFDEA010000568.1:0-1581 GCA_965603695.1 uncultured Rhodospirillaceae bacterium
AACCATCCCCATAGGAAAGACCGCCGCGCAAGCCGAGCCCGATCGGGTCGCCAGTGTCTTGAGCTTCGGCCCCCGCCTGATGGTTTCCATGGCGGCGCTGGATGCCACCCGCCTGATCCTGCCGGGCTCGCAAGTCCAATATCACACCCGTCTGTTGCTGAGCCCCGGCACCGACACCGTTGCCTGGCGCGAGAACTTGAATGAGATTTTCCCGAAGGCCGGTTGGCGGGTTCGCGCCCCCGACGAAGCCGCCCCCGGTATCCGTCGCTTTATTGACAGGATGACGCTCTTCTTAAGCTTTGTCGGACTGACCGCCTTGTTGGTTGGCGGCATCGGCGTGACAAATGCGGTCAGCGGCTATCTCGACGGCAAGACCGCAACCATCGCCACTTTCAAATGCGTCGGCGCGCCGGGGGCGCTGGTTTTCAAAATTTATCTACTCCAAATCATGATTTTAAGTCTGCTCGGGATTGGCATCGGTCTCGTCTTCGGCGGTATCATTCCGGCTATTGGCCTGGGCGCCGTGGCCGAGCAGATGCCGGTCGCCCCGGACATCGGTTTTTATCCCAGGCCTTTGGCACTGGCCGCCGTCTTCGGCTTGCTGACAGCGCTGACCTTCGCCATGTGGCCGCTCGGCCGGGCCAGGGAGATCCCAGCGGCGACCCTGTTTCGTGACGCCGTCCAACCATCCGGTTTAAAGCCCAACCGCACCGCCATATTCGCCGCGATCGCCGGTGTGGTGGCGCTGGCCGCCCTGACCATTGTCAGCGCCAGCGACCGTTCGTTTGCCTACTGGTTCGTCGGCGGCGCCCTGCTTACCGTCGGCCTGCTGCGTTTTGGGGCGGCGCTTTTGGTCAAGTGGACGGGACTTACCCAAAAACCCCGCAATGCCGAACTGCGTCTCGCCCTGGCCAACATTTCCCGGCCCGGTTCCAACGCCCCCAGCATCGTTTTGTCCTTGGGCTTGGGACTTTCGGTACTGGTCGCCGTCGGCCTTATTCAGGGCAATCTTAGTTATCAAATTAACGAACGCCTGCCCGCCGAGGCCCCGGCCTTTTTCTTCATCGACATTCAACCGGGACAGGTCGCGGCGTTCGATGAAACGGTGACAGGTGTTACCGGTGCCAGCGGTTTCAGGCGGATGCCCAGCCTGCGCGGTCGGATCGTCAAAATTGCCGGAGTCCCGGTCGAACAAGTCGATGTCGCGCCGGGCTCCCAGTGGGCGATCAATGGCGATCGGGCGCTGACCTCCTCGGCACTGCCGACGGAAGGCTCCAAGATTATCGAGGGCGCGTGGTGGCCCGCGGATTACGCGGGGACGCCGGTGATTTCCCTCGACGCCGGGCTGGCCAAGGGCTTCGGTATTGGTATCGGCGATACCTTGACGCTCAATGTCTTGGGCCGCGAAATCGAAGGCAAGATCACCTCGTTGCGCGAAATCGACTGGCGTTCGCTGCGCTTCGATTTTGCCATTATTCTGGCCCCGGGCCCCCTAGAAGGCGCGCCCCACACCCATATTGCCGCCGCCGAAGCGCCTGCCGAAATCGAGGACGCGCTTGAAGACGCGGTCTCAACCCGCTT
>CBFDEA010000569.1:0-1567 GCA_965603695.1 uncultured Rhodospirillaceae bacterium
TGATAAGCTTGGCCCCAGAAGCTTCCAGCGCTTCCAGGTCGCCCGGATAGTAGAAACCGAAGGCGGAGTCGCGGGCGATGGCGATGGTGATATCGGCGCTCTTGGCTTTTATACGGGCGATGGCGGGGGCCGGGCGTTCACGTGCACTATCGGCAATGCGTCTGATCGCTTGCAGGTCGACCTGGGCGGCAATCTGCGTCGCAATGGTGGCGATTTTCGCATCGGCTTCGGGTGCCTCGTTGCTTGGCGTCAGGCCGAGATGCCTCTCGGCGATTTCCAATCGCTCGTCACGGTGGACAGCACCGAGCACGGGGACGTTGGTGAAATGCTCGATAATGGCGCGCAGCTTTCCTTCATGACGCGGGCCGCCGACCTTGTTCAAGATAATTCCGGCGATATTAAGGGCCGGGTCGAAGGCCTGATAGCCAAGGATCAACGGGGCGATGCCGCGGGTCATGCCGCTGGCGTCGATAACCAGGATCACAGGGGCACCAAGCAGGGTTGCAAGGGCGGCGTTGGAATTGCCGCCGTCAAGGTCAAGCCCGTCATAAAGGCCCTTGTTGCCTTCTATCAGGGCAATGTCGGCGGCGTCTCCATGGTCGCAAAAACTGGCGAGGATTTCCTCGTTGCTCATGGTGTAGTAGTCGAGATTCCGGCACGGGCGACCAGTCGCCCGCGACAACCACATGGGGTCGATGTAGTCCGGGCCTTTCTTGAAGGTCTGCACGTTCAGGCCCTGCCCAGCAAAAGCCGCGGCGAGACCGATGGAGATTGTGGTCTTGCCCGATGACTTGTGCGCCGCCGATATCAGGACGTGGGCCATGGTCTTACTTTCCGAACGTCGATTTGTTGCGCGTCGCCCACATTTGTTCGGCCCTGGCGGTGGCGTCGGCCGGGCTGTCGGCGCGTTCCAGCAAGCGCAGCACGATGGCGATCGTACCGGTAATGGCGGCTGTGGCGTAACTGTCCGGATCATCACCGCTCCACACCGTTTTCAGACGATCCAGATTCATCTCCTCGTCAACCTTGACGTTTTCTTCACTGAGCAGGGCGGGCCATTCTTCTTCGCTTAGCACACCATTGTGCAGGCTTTGCACGAGAACCGGTTTTTGCGGACGGCGCTCGATCTCGCCGCCCTCGCCCTTGAATACGGCCATGTGCTTTTGCCCCAGAAGATCGGCGGTGTCACGGTGAACGTCGCGGTAATTGGGGTGGAAGACTGTTTGAATCTCGTAGGATGCGTTAAACGGATTAACCATACGTCCGAAGGTGTTGACCGGCGAGCGCAGGCCGAGCACCGACTTCAGGTCGATGATTTCTTGCAGCTTCGGCGACAACTGGGCCAGCGGCAGAAAGGCGAAATTGCTCTGCCTGATGTGCTTTGCGGCTTCGTCAAGGGAGCCTGCAATGGGAACGCCGAGAGTTTGCAGGGCATGCCTGGAATACACCCGGTCGGGCGTATGGCCTTCCGTGCCCTGCATAAAGATACGCACACCATTTTGCGCGAGAAACTGGGCCGCCAGCAGGAACCACGGCAACTGACGTTTTTTGCCCGAGTAGGAGGACC
>CBFDEA010000570.1:0-1563 GCA_965603695.1 uncultured Rhodospirillaceae bacterium
CCTTCAGTCAGCGCCCGGCCAAGGGACGACTGTGACGATCACATTGCCAGGTGTCAGCAAGGTCAACTGACATGAACCGCGCAAGGATATCCGCCTTGCTTGCGCTTTTGGTTGTCGCCGTCATTGGTGGACTAATGGCTGCAGGGGCGATAACGCAACGGCAAGAAATTGAACTGGTTCCGGCGGGATCGGCGGGCTCGCATATGCAGTCCGGTGACGCCTTTGAAGTCGAGGCAAACAGGATCATTACTTTCGGTTTTGACCTTCGCACCGGCCCGGAAGAAGACGCCCGGCGGTACGCCCCGTTCCTCAGCTATCTGGAAAAGGCCACCGGATACTATTTCAATATGCATTTTGTTAGCAAAGACAGTCAGCTTGCCGATGAGCTGGGGCAAGGTGCGGTTCAGTTTGCCGTTGTTGGCGCGGCAGGTTTCCTGAAAGCCCATCGGAAATACGGCGCGATCCCCCTGGTCCACGGCTTGAACCGGGACGGCAAAGGGGGCTATCAGTCGGTTATCATTGCCGCTGCGGACAGCCCAGTTAGATCGATAGCCGACCTGCCTGCCAAGTCGCTGGCTTTCGGCCGTATCGGATCGACGCAGGGCCATTTCATTCCGTTGATCGTGTTGGAGAAAGCGGGTGTAAAGCTTATTGATCTTGGCGGTCACGCATTTACGGGATCACATCAGAATTGTGCTGCTGCGGTCATTTCCGGAGAATTTGACGCTTGTGCCTTGCCCGAAAGCATTGGGCAGGATTTCGCCCGGGAAGGTCGGGTGAAAATCATTCATGTCTCTGGCATTTATCCTTCTCGCGTCATTGCGGCAAATCGGGATGTCCCCCCCGAAGTCATTGAGAATATTCGTCAGGCATTGCTCGATTTCGAGCCCCTCGGTCGGCACGGTGAGGGCCTCTATAAATGGGACAAAACTGATATGGCGACCGGATTTGAACGGGCTCAGTTGGGCGATTACGCCGAAATTTTGGTTCAAATGAACCGTCTGGGTTTTTTGAAATAGGGATTTCCCCGGAATTCTTTGAGACACCGAGGAATGTCTCGATCGATCGAAGTAAACCAGGAGCTTAAGCGGTATGAACATTCAACGAAATTTATTCAGTCATCCGGCCTTGATGCTTCCTGTTTTGATTTGTCTGATCGGTGCCGCGACGGCTGGAATTTCGATCACAACCCTGTTTCGGGCCGCGATGGATGAAGAAAAATCCCGGTTGACGCAAATGGTCCGCAGTCAGGCCCACCTGATGGAAGCCATGGCCGCATTCGATACTGGTCCTGGCAATTTGGGTCGCCACAACGGCGCGTTCCAGGCGACCATGAGTCAGATCGTCGCCGCTCATAAAGCTCTGGATGGATTTGGGGAGACCGGTGAATTCGTCATCGGAAAATTGATTGATAGTGAAATATCACTTCTACAGAAGCCAAGGTATGAAGGTGATATTTATTTTAAGGTTCCTGAATTTGTTCCGGTTCCCATGAAGCGGGCCCTTTCGGTTGAAAGTGGCGAAATCGTCGCCACCGATTACAAGGGAAACAGGGTGCTGGCG
>CBFDEA010000571.1:0-1557 GCA_965603695.1 uncultured Rhodospirillaceae bacterium
CAGGATTACCTGCGCGCCCGCCTGCAAACCGGCCCCGACGGTGCCCTCCTGGCCATGCCTTTCACTAAGCAGGACAGTGCCATGCAGGCCCGTTTCGCCGAGGCCGACTGCCTGATCGTCCGGAAACCCCACGCAGAACCGATCATGGCCGGACAACGGGTGGAAATCCTGCTGTTGCATGGCTCCCAGCTGTCGCTTTAAAAAATATGCCAAAATAACCTTGACGTGTGATGAGAACCAAAGTAGAACATTAGCAACGTTTTGCTTTTGTTCTATATCTTGATGATGGCACGCAATGCCATACAGAATATAGGGTCGCCCAGGTCCGGAGATAGCCTATTCATGTTGACGAAAAAACAGTGCGAACTTTTGCTTTTCATCGATCAGCGGCTTAAGGAAAGCGGCGTTTCACCCTCATTCGACGAAATGAAAGACGCGCTGGGATTGGCGTCGAAGTCCGGCATCCACCGCCTGATTACGGGGCTTGAGGAACGCGGTTTTATCCGTCGTCTGCCGCACCGGGCCCGCGCCCTTGAAATCCTGCGCCGCCCCGAAAGCATGGAGCCACCGCACCAACGCCCGCAAAGAGACACCTTCAAACCGAATGTCATCCGCGGCGACTTTAAAATGAGCGGTGCCGAGCCCGTCAGTCAGCCGACAAGGGGCATGGAAGACAACGCCACCGTACAGATTCCCCGTTACGAGAAAATCGCCGCCGGACTGCCGATCGAGGCCGTCGACCATCCCTCAAACTCCATCGGCATCCCCGCCGACATGATCGGCACGGGTAAGCACTACGCGCTCGAAGTCGATGGCGAGTCGATGATCGACGAAGGTATTTTCGACGGCGATACGGTGATTATCCGCCACGCTGAAACTGCCGAAAACGGTGCCATCGTCGTCGCCATTGTCGATAACGAGGAAGTCACCCTTAAGCGCCTGCGCCGCAAGGGCAATTCAATCGCCCTGGAAGCTGCCAACAAAGATTTTGAAACCCGCATCTTCGGCCCCGACCGGGTCAAGGTACAGGGCCAGCTTGTCGGATTGCTGCGCAAGTACTAAGTCCATATTCGCCGCCACCATAAGAAGGCTTGTCGATTTAAAGCGCGCCTTCAATTTTAACCGGATTTCTGCGCGTCGGTCGATGCACCCACGGCCTTTTGCCCCTGCTGGCGTTGACCGACTGGATCCGGACCTCTCCGATCTCGGAGAACCACAGGGCATGAGCGCCATTCCTCCATAAATCGAAGCGATCGATAACGACCTTGGGTTTGTTGCAGGCAATGCGCACCGGGACGCTGGCAATCAACACGTCGGCACTGCGACAGTCCTCTTCTACGGCACCGATCCTTCGGACCAGGGCGACGTTCTGCCCTTTGATGTGGTAGATGCAGCCCTGGGAGTCACAGGCCAGCTTCCTCGAAGCGTCTTGCGACACTTGTTGCGACCAGGACAGCGCCCGCTCTTGTGCCGCCCTTCTGAGCCAGACCTTGCCGGTGAATTTTGCCGTTTTCAGGGATGACAGGGTGATTTCTCCGTGCCCGTCTTTAAGCGCCA
>CBFDEA010000572.1:0-1523 GCA_965603695.1 uncultured Rhodospirillaceae bacterium
CGGCTGGCCCCTGGACACCCAAACCTACGGCGGATCGTTTCTTTATCACCTGGAAGACAATCAAGTCGCCGTCGGCTTCGTTGTCGGACTGGATTACCCAAACCCTTACTTAAGCCCGTTCGACGAGTTCCAGCGCTTCAAGACCCACCCGTCGATTCGGCGCACGTTCGAAGGCGGGCGGCGCATCGCCTACGGCGCGCGAGCATTGAACGAAGGCGGCTATCAATCCATCCCCGAGTTGACCTTTCCCGGCGGCGCGCTGATCGGCTGTTCGGCCGGCTTCCTGAACGTGCCGCGCATCAAAGGTTCGCACACCGCCATGAAGTCGGGCATGACGGCAGCGGACAGCATTTGCGCCGCCCTATCGGAAAGCGTGCCGCCCAAAATCCTGGATGCCTATCCGGCGGCCCTGAAGGCAAGCTGGGTCTGGCCCGAGCTGAAAAAGGCCCGCAACATCCGCCCGGCCTTCGCCAAGTGGGGGCTGTGGGGCGGCATCGCCTACTCAGCCCTGGACACATACCTGTTCAAGGGTCACGCGCCGTGGACGTTCCATCATCACGCCGATCACGAACAGCTGAAAAAAGCCGCTGCCTGCAAGCCCATCGATTATCCGAAGCCAGACGGGGAGGTCAGTTTCGACAAACTGTCGAGCGTCTTCGTCTCCAATACCAACCACGAAGAAGATCAGCCCTGCCACCTGCACCTGAAGGATACGACCCTGCCGGTCGCCGTGAACTTGACCGACTACGCAGGCCCGGAACAGCGCTTTTGTCCCGCCGGGGTCTACGAATTCATCGACGGCGCGTTGCACATCAACGCCCAGAACTGCGTGCATTGCAAAACCTGCGACATCAAGGATCCAAGTCAGAACATCGATTGGGCGACACCGGAAGGCGGCGGGGGACCCAATTACCCGAACATGTAATCGTCGCGGAACCCTCTTTTGCCAGAACGGTTCTTTTTGCCGGAAACATGATCTAGACTGCGCGTGAAGATGACATCAAGGAATCCCGCGTGACGAAGCTTTCCCCTTTCCGACCTCACCTGCCCCTTGTTTGGGGGGCTATTCTCGTCCTGGCTCTGACTCCGGCGGCCTGCGCCTCCGACCCTATCGCACCGCAGGAAGAAGAGGCCCCGACGCCAGGCGTTTCGCTGGCCGGCAATTACCTGGCGGGCCGCCATGCCTTGGCCGTCGGCAACACGGCCACCGCAACCTCGCTGAACCAATATCGCGGCCTGTGGGGGCTTTCGAAGGTTTTCGGCCGCGACGACTGCCCCGTCCAAAGACAGATTGCCTACGATGAGATTGCCGAATCCAAAACCCAAGTGACCCAAAAGGACAAACCGACTGAAGGCTCAATGGCGGCTTCCTTCGGCAAGGGGCGGGCGATCCTCTTCCAGTTCGACGCCAGCGCACGAACGCGCAGCGATCCCGTGGCGGAGATCCTGCTCGCGCGGACGCTGCGGTACCTCGACGCCGACGGCCCCCGCTGCGCGTGTGGCCTGCGCGGCTGCTTCGAGGC
>CBFDEA010000573.1:0-1522 GCA_965603695.1 uncultured Rhodospirillaceae bacterium
GGCCAACATCGACATAGAACACTTTAAGCCCTGGATCATCCCTTACATGGTCTTCATTTACCCATCCCGAGGCACCCTTTCCAAGGGTGTCAACCCAAAGCCAGCCAGTCTCTGTTTTTGAGGTGTCTACCTCAAGACGAGTTCCCATCAGGACATGATTGACTGCTTTCGCCTTGTTTTTCGGTGTTTTGCGCAAGACCGTTTCCGGGCGGTCGCCGTACACAGTGCCGGTCATTGTGAATGCTCCTTCCATTTGGTTCTGGTCGGTGATACGTGTTATTTTGCACTCAAAATATCATCTTATGAGAGAAATTTTAGTCTATCATTAAACCAAAGACAACAGGACGCTATGGCTGCCCATGCGGGTGGTGGAAGCGATTGGCGCATTGAATCGCTTTTGTTCTCCTTTCCCCTTGACGGGCAGGGGGCAATCCCTTAAAAACCGCCCTTCCAGAGCAGTTTCTTTCAAGTCACTGCTCTCTTAAGATTATTTGATTTAAGGATCGTTACGATGGCAAGACGCTGTGATCTTACGGGCAAGGGTGTCCAGGCTGGCAATAACGTGAGTCATGCTCACAACAGAACGCGCCGGCGTTTCCTGCCGAATCTGCAAGAAGTTTCGATCTTGAGCGATGTGCTGGGCAAGCAGGTGCGTTTGCGCCTGGCCGCCAAGACCCTCCGCACGATTGAGCACAATGGCGGTTTGGACAAGTTCCTGATTGGCACCGCCAATACCAAATTGACGACCGAGGCTGTCACCCTCAAACGCCAGGTTAAAAAGGCGATGGAAAAGGCAGCGGCATAAATTAACGATCGCTCCCAAGTTTCCCAGGACATACAAGGCCCGCCATCTGGTGGGCCTTGTTTTTTTTGGCTCACAATTATTTGATCCTTTGCAAATAGCATTGACCGACATTTAGCGGCATAATCCTCGCCTCATTCTTAATACGGGGAGGAAATCATCATGCTTGAAACCTTTAGCCGCCGCGACGTCGTCAAGGGCATAGCCAGTGGTGTCCCACTTGCCGCCGTACTGGCCGACCCAATGCTGGCCCGGGCCGCAGCCTCCGCTCTGGAAATGGTTCCCCTGACCACTATCGGTGGCCGCAGTGTTTCGGGGGCGCTTGCCATGCCCAGCGGCAAGGTCAAGGCCACTGTCTTGCTGATCCATGAATGGTGGGGCTTGAACGATCAGATCAAGTCGGTCGCAGCCGAGCTCGCCAATCAGGGATATATGGCCCTCGCCGTCGATCTGTTCGAAGGTAAGGTCGCCAGCACTGCCGATGAAGCCAAGTCTTATTCTCGCGATGTCGATCCGGTAGCGGCGACCGATACGGTCAAGTCCTGGGTTGAATGGTTGCGCAACCACGAAAAGGGCACCGGCAAGGTCGCCACCGTCGGCTGGTGTTTCGGCGGCGGTTGGTCATTGAATGCCTCGCTGGCGACCCCGGTCGATGCCACCGTCATCTATTATGGCAGGGTCAACAAGAAGGCCCACGAGCTGGCGGCCGCGCTACCGCCC
>CBFDEA010000574.1:0-1520 GCA_965603695.1 uncultured Rhodospirillaceae bacterium
CGGACATCACCGATCTGCGCCAGACGGAACAAGAATTGCGCGAAGCCCGCGATCAGGCGGAAGTCGCCAGCAGCGCCAAATCGGATTTCCTGGCCGGCATGAGCCACGAATTGCGGACACCCCTGAACGCCATCATCGGCTTCTCAGATGCCATGCGCACAGAGTTGTTCGGCCCTGTTGGGCAGCCTCAATATATTGACTATCTGGATAATATTCACGATTCGGGCATTCATTTGCTGCAACTGATTAACGATATTCTCGATATTTCCAAGATCGAGGCCGGTGCGGCGGAGTTGTATGAAAGTCAGTTTAATGTGAATGCCATCGTCACACGGGCCTTAAGCCTGGTTAAGAACCAGGCCGCAGTGGGCGGGGTGCGCCTTAAAAAGACAGTTCCCGGAAAATTGCCGTCGTTATACGGCGACGACCGACGCTGCATGCAGGTGGTTCTCAATTTATTGACAAACGCCATCAAGTTTACCCTGCCAGGCGGTGACGTGAAGATTGTCGCCGCAGTGGAAAAGAACGGCGATATGGTGATCCGTATAAGCGATACCGGCGTCGGTATTAAGAAGGCGGATATTGAAAAAGTGATGAGCGAATTTGGCCAGGTAGACAACACCTTGGCAAAACCCAAGGAAGGCACAGGCCTTGGCTTGCCTTTGAGCAAGGGTTTGATGGAAATGCATGGCGGGACACTCGACCTTAAGAGCAAAATAAAGGTCGGAACCGTTGCCACCCTGCGCTTCCCCGCAGAACGGGTGCGTTAGTGTATGTTTAAGATAATCAAAAGGCGTTATCGCCGCCGGTCATGCAGAAACGGCAAAGGCCGGGCAGATCATTCTGGAAGAAGGCGGCAATGCCTTCGACGCCGCCTTGGGGGCGCTTTGTGCGGCATGTGTCGCCGAACCGGTCTTGGCTTCGCTCGGCGGTGGCGGCTTTCTTCTCGCCCGTCCGGGTGCGCGCGGCGGCAAGCCGGTGCTTTATGATTTTTTTGCCCAGACCCCGCGTCACCGTCGTGAGCGCTCGGAAATAGATTTTTCCCCGATCATTGCCGACTTTGGCCCGGCCGAGCAGGAATTTCACATCGGCAGAGGCACCATAGCGACCCCCGGCATCGTCAAGGGGCTGTTTGAAGCCCATAAAGATTTAGGAAAAATGCCGATGGCCAAAATCGTCGAACCGGCGATTAAACTGGCCAAAGACGGTGTCCGCATCAATCGCCTTCAGGGTTACATTTTCACCGTTGTTGAAAAAATCTATAGCTCAAATAAGGTCTGCCTGAGCACCTATGGTGCGCCGGACCGCCCAGGCAAGCTCGCCGGGGAAGGGGATGTTCTGGTCTTTGCCGACCTTGCCGATACCCTGGACAGCCTTGCGCGTGAGGGTGAGGCCTTGTTTTATCGTGGCGAAATCGCCGCCACCCTGGCCGATGATTGCCTGTCCGCTGGCGGACATCTTCGCCGCGACGATCTGGAGGGCTACCGTGCCGTGCGGGACGCGGCGGGCTTCCCGATTGC
>CBFDEA010000575.1:0-1506 GCA_965603695.1 uncultured Rhodospirillaceae bacterium
CTCATAACCTGAAGATCGTAGGTTCAAATCCTACCCTCGCAAGCAAAATTAAACCCGTTAAGTCAATGGCTTAACGGGTTTTTTTGATTCTCTACACATTAGCCATAAATGTGCCGGGTAAGCATGAGGTAAGCAGTTGGAATCCATTTCTGACAAGTTCTGACATGCTCACCACGGGCGATACGATGTGTTGGCATCTTATAATTCAAGCCCACAATATTATTTTGAATATACTGATTTTCTGTGATTTGAATGTAATGTAAGCGTTTCAGCGAGACATCTGATTGGTTGATGATAGTAGTTCTCTCAGCTCTTCGTAAGGTGTTTTTTTTCTGTTGAAGCGCCTTGAGGAACATTGGGGAGGGCGGGCACGTTAAAATTCTGCCTGATCGAGCGGGAAAATTGGTCTGCGCACATTGCGAAAGGGCAAACGTTCATAATGCAGGGTACATAATGCGCCACTGTCGCAAACGATGATCTTTCCGGCAATCGGTTCATAGGCGGCGCGAAAGTGCTGCATGGACTTTAAGGCAACAACACGCTTGCCCGCCGGATCGATTCCGAAGGCCTTGAATTGTTGCAAATCGAGCATCTGCTGGGAAATTGTTACGACCAATATATCGATGCCATCGACCCGGATAACGGCACTGGGACCGAAGTCACCAGGCAGGCCGCCGATCATCGGACCATCGCCGGTAAAATGACCGTCGCTTAGGGCGATCAGCTCGCCCTCAAGGTTAAGCGGGCCGCCGCCGAAGTCCGCATTGGTCTTGCCGCCGAGCATAATTTGAATGTGATCGCCGACTTCCTTTGAATGCAGGCTTTGCGCCGCCTCACCATCAACCATCGGCCCGAAACAGGCGTCAGTCACCCCGGCATCCAGTAGTGCCTGCAACAGGGTGGTTGAATCACCGTAGCTACCGGCACCTGGATTGTCCGCGTAGTCGGCAATCACCAATGGCCCCTGACCGGCCTTGAATTCGCACGCCGCCAGCGCCGCCGCTTCAACGTTGAGGTAATCATTCAATACCTGATGACGCCTGGCCCAAATATCGTCGGCGATGGTCTCGGCGAACGCTGTGTGTTTGCTAAAGTCGCCCTGTCCAGTGACCAGCACGGTGGGACCAACCTCGGCGATATCGCCATGGGCAAAACCGGCATTAATGCTGACGGCAAAGACGTCTGTATGCTTCTCGTAAGTGCGGGCCGCAAGGTGGCGCTCGATCATCGGGCCGACATCGGTCCGCCCGCCATTGACTTCCTCCAGCATCGGTTTCGAGACGAGAATCGTCCGCGGCGTGATCTCGCCAGCCATTGTCCGTTGCAGAATGTCACCTGCCAGGGCCCCGCTATCGCGCATGTCGATATGAGGATAGGTCTTGAACGATACGATGATATTGGCCAGCGCGCACATCTGGGCCGTAACATTGGCGTGGGGGTCCAGGGTAATGGCAATTGGAATGTCGACGCCCAATACGGCGCGAAGCCGCCGCAGCAACTCGCCCT
>CBFDEA010000576.1:0-1506 GCA_965603695.1 uncultured Rhodospirillaceae bacterium
CATGCCTCGTTCAGCCTATGTTTTCTGCGGCATTCGGGTTGTTTTTTTACTTAAGGCCTTCTTCGGTAATGCGGCGGACCAGGAAGTCCCGAAATACGATGATTCGCTTGGAGTTTCGAAGTTCATCGGGATAGGCAAAAAAGGCATCAATGGAAGGGCCGCGCAATTCCGGCAGGATTTCAACCAGATTCTCGGATTCCCGGTGCATGTAGTCGGGCAGGGCGGCGATGCCCAAGCCGCTTTCGACGGCCCGGAAAATACCATAGATGCTATTGACCTTAAGTGCCGGTTTCCGCAAGGGCTGTTTCTTGTCTTTTCCGGCGCCGAGCAGCCAGTTCAGATTGGTGGTCGGTGGTCGAGCATCTTCCCCATAAACGATCAAACGGTGGTCATCCAGGTCCGCCGGCTTCTTGGGGATGCCGTGATGTTTCAGATACTCTGGCGCTGCAATGACATGATAGCGCATGGTCATCAGGCGCCGTTGAACCAGGTCAGGCTGGGTCGGGGCCATCATGCGAATGGCGACATCGGCTTCCCGCATGGATAAATCAAGGTCGGTATCGGCGAGCACCAGCGAGACATCGATATCGGGATAGAGTTCCAGAAAATCCTTGATGCGGGATGTCAGCCAGATCGATCCGAAAGCCACCGTCGTGGTGATTTTCAGCGGTCCCTTCGGAGCTTGCTTGCTTTCGACAATACGTTGTTCGGTCATCGATAATTTGCCGAACATTTCCTGCACGGTGCGAAACAGCAGATCGCCTTGTTCTGTCAGGATCAGGCCGCGGGCGTGCCGATGGAAAAGGGGAACATCAAGGCTGTCTTCAAGCCCACTGACCTGTCGGGATATCGCCGACTGACTCAGGTTCAGTGCCTCGCCGGCACGGGTCAGGCTGCCGGCCTCGGCGACCGCGTGAAATACGCGAAGTTTATCCCAATCCATAGCGATCCTTATTCGGCGGGCTTCGCCGGGTTTTCGTCTTCGGCCAGGAAACGTTCGGCTTCCAATGCGCTCATGCAACCGGTCCCGGCGGCCGTCACGGCCTGGCGGTAGATCTTATCCTGAACGTCGCCAGCGGCAAAAACGCCAGGAATATTGGTCGCCGTGCTGTCAGGTGCGGTGACCAGGTAATTTTCACCATCCATATCCAGTTGTCCCTTGAACAGGTCAGTGTTCGGGCTGTGACCAATGGCTACGAAAACACCGTCCAGGGCAAGATCGGACACGGCGTCGGTCTTGACGTTACGAACCCGGACGCCGGTTACACCGGGTGGGTTCTGGTCGCCAACGATTTCTTCCAGCACGCTGTCCCACAGGAATTCGATTTTTGGGTTGTTAAAAGCCCGGTCCTGGAGAATTTTTTCCGAACGGAGTTCGTCGCGGCGATGAATCAGGGTGACTTTATCGGCGTGATTGGTCAAATACAGCGCCTCTTCGACGGCTGTGTTGCCGCCACCGATCACGGCCACTTCCTTGCCGCGATAGAAAAAGCCGTCGCAGGTGGC
>CBFDEA010000577.1:0-1504 GCA_965603695.1 uncultured Rhodospirillaceae bacterium
ATTTGGAATGGCATGAGGCACATCGAGGCAATCACTATCTGGCGGATATCATCGGCCTGTTGTTTGTTGCTGCCTACTTGCCGCGCACAACGCTGAGCGACGCCTGGCTGGCCTTCGCCGTGCGCCAGTTGATCGTCGAGGTCGAACGTCAATTCACACCTGATGGTGCCAACTTCGAGGCTTCGACCAGTTATCACCGCCTGTCGGCGGAGATGGTCATTTATGCAACGGCCCTGGTTTTGGGCTTATCCGAAGATAAGTACGCTGCACTTGAACAATACGACCACGGCGCGTGGCGACACCATCCATCGCTGCCACCAGCGCCGCTCACGCTGCATGCCATTCCAGGCAGCGATAGAATCTCGCCATTTCCACCCTGGTATTTTGAGCGTCTGGAAAGAATGGCGGAATTTTCTGTCGATGTGACGAAGGCCAATGGCCGGGTCGCCCAGATCGGCGACAATGACAGTGGCCGCTTTTTCAAACTTTGCCCGATCATGGAGGAAGATGAAGGGGGATTGGTGGAGCAACACCTCGACCACCGGGCTAGCGTCGCGGCGATCAACGGCTTGTTCGGGCGCGCCGATCTGGCCGCTTTCGCCGGTCCCGATGTGGCCTTCGAGAGCGCCGTCGTCGGGGCTTTTGCGGGCGGCCAAGCCGTCGCCAGTTATCGAGCCGACGGGCATAGGGCGCAGAGCGTAGGCTGCCACGTCGAAGAGGACAATGGCGACTGGCGGGTCACTGCCGAGACCATTATCGTGCCACCGGATCCGAGCGTTTTCGATGGCCTGGAAGCCGTCGCCTATCCGGACTTCGGTCTTTATATCTGGCGCTCTCCGCGGTTATTCTTGGCGCTACGCTGCGGGCTTATTGGTCAGAACGGCAACGGAGGTCATGCCCACAACGATCAATTGGCCGTTGAGTTGAACATCGATGGCGAGGACTGGGCAGCCGATCCCGGTACTTATCTTTATACACCGTCAGCTAAAGACCGTGACGCCTACCGTTCTGTTCATGCGCACGCCGCACCAAGTACCGGCGAAGGCGAGCCGGCAAGACTCGACCTTGGGCTTTTTCGGCTTGGCGATCAGGCCAAGGCTTACTGTCGTCATTTTGATGCCGGTGGTTTTGAAGGGATGCACGTGGGCTTTGGGCACCCTGTGCACCGGCGGGTTACCCTTGGTAATGGCCACATCCATATTTTCGATGGTACCGGCGGAGATGTCTCTCAACCCGTTACCGTTTCGGACGCGGCCTCTCTTAAGGATCATTGGTCGTTGACCCTGCCGTTTTCGCCGGGATATGGCCTTCGGGAACCGCTTTAGGGGGCTTTTGGCGTTGTCGCGATGGCGAGCGTTGCCGCCAATGCCCAGGCCGTGGCGATCCACCAATTCTGCCAGACACCATATGAAACAGCCCCTACGGACAAGTAGGCTGAGGCCGTTGCGGCCCTAATGGCGATCTGGAATTTTGGTAAATTGGCATTGAGGATCGCTCGGAAGAT